>DASYUT010000143.1 GCA_036000965.1 Actinomycetes bacterium | reverse complement strand
GGCGAGTCGGTGCCGGAGAGGTCGACGATCGACACCTGGCCTCGCCGGAGGACGGCCCGCATGTCGAGGGGTGGGTGGTCGCGCCGGTCGAAGATGCCGAGCCGGTGCAGCCGCCACAGCCGCCCGAGGGTCGCCCGCCAGCTCACGGCCGACGAGGGCTTGGCTGCGGCTACGAGCCGCTTCAGTGCGGCGCGGGCGACCGGCGTCCCCAGCTCTTGGTTGTAGAGGCGGACCTCGTCGACATCTCCATGCTCGACGTGGGCGAGCATGGCGTTCGCCAGGTCGATGACCCTCGACAGGGTCAGCTCTGGGTATCCCTCGTCGAACTCGTTCAGCTCGAGGACCCGCCGCTCGTCGTCCTGGCTTCCACGACGCGGGAAGATGTTCAGCTCTCGGAGGAGCTGCTTGCCGATGTCGAGCGTGCGGAAGAACCGCTCCTTCTGCGCCTCGCTCATCTCCACGATCTCGGCGACCGTGTACGGCGAGAGCTCCGTGAAGGAGAGGCCGAACTCGTGGCGGCTCGGATGCCCGGGGTTGGCGGTCTCGGTGCCGGCGAGGTGGAACAGCCGGGTGTCCGGGATGCCGGCGGGTGCGAGCCCCCGGCGGGACAGGGCGGCAAGCATGGACGGATCGGTGGTCGAATCGCCGATGTGGACGTACTCGCCCTCGGTGTCGAGGATGACCACGGCCATGTCGGCCTGCTGCGCCTCGGCGAGCAGCCGGCCGATCGTCGTGGACTTCCCCCCGCCGGTCGTGCCCAGCACCGCGGTGTGGCGGGGCAGGACCGACTTCTTGTCGACCGGGATCCCGACCTGCACGTCCTCGTCGCCGAGGACCGAGCCGAGCCGGAGCGTGCCGCCGGCACGCAGGGCCGCGGCCTTCTCCTCCGTCTCGAGCACGGTCACCACACTGTTCGGCAACGGGCGGAACCGCGGCGGCACGAGGGCGCCGTCCAGCTCCTCGCCGAGAAGCTCCACCTGCACGCGGCCGTGGTACCTCGGCATGAAGATGCCGCCCCGGACCGTCGTCGTCACGATCACGTTGGCGTCGGCCCGCAGGCCGTCGGGCTCGGCGAACGGGCCGGCGATGACGATCCCGAGGTAGCTGCGCCCGTCCTGCCGGGAGTCGATCCGAACCAGCGCCTGAGTCGGGATCTTGGCGATCTCGTCCTTCGGCAGCAGCACGGTCACTGAGCCGTCCTGCGACGCGCCCGAGTCGAACATCGTGCGGCCGACCGCGTCGGGGGAGGCATCCTCAGCGAGCGCAGCCGCCTTGGTCAAGGGCTCGAGGTAGTCCTTGAGCTGGTGAACCGGCTGCTCCACGCGCGCCGTATCGGGGTGGTCGACGGGTCCGGGGTCGGGCTGAGGCTCATGCTGCAACTCGGTCACCTCCCTGGATAGGGGCGCGTCTCTCGCTCGGAGAGATGGCTGAACGTGCGATCCTGGGCGGCGTAGGCGGCTCCGACGGTGCCGAGGAAGTCCTCCCGGCCGAAGCTCGCCCCACAGAGCTGGTCCGCCATGTCGAGCAGCAGCGGGAACCCGCGATGCTCCTGGAGGACCGCGTCGGCCATGACGATCGCAGCCGCCTGCGCGCACAGCTCCGGGTCGGCGGGCGCGTAGAAGACGTACGGCGGAGCCGCCAGCGACGTGCGGTACACCCCGACGGCAACCTGCTCGCCAGCGGCGGCCACGAACTCCTGCGCAGCCTGCAGACGGCGACCGCGCAGGTTCCCACGCTCGACCATGTCCTCGATGTAGCTGCGCAGCTTGTGCACCACCGCGAACTCGAGCGGACCGAGGGCGAGCCCGATCGTGAGCAGCGCGCGCTGCCTGGGCGCCGACGGCACGAACGCGAACCGCTGGTGGTCGAGCAGGAGCTCGGAGAGCACCTCGAGCCCCTGCTCGACGAGGTCGAGCGCGCCCGAGCCGGTCAACAGCTCGAACGGTGCCGGGTTGCCCTGGCCGAGCCGCCATGGGGCGGCCGAGAGGCGGGCAAGGACCGCGCGCTCGGCGTAGGTCATGATCCCGCGCCGGCCGAGCTCGGTCAGCCGGTCGCGCTTGTCGTCGACCCCCACTGAGGCGCGCCGTTCCCGCTGCTCGAGGAGCTGCAGCGCCTCGTCGACCGGGCTGCCCTGGACGCCGCGCAGGTCCCGCCGGAAGAGACGGTGGGACCAGGTGCCCTCCTGCCCGTTGTACGAGATGAGGCATACCCCGAGCTGGATGATCGTCAGCGCGAGGGAGTCGTGCACGAGGACGGTGCCGTCGCACGCCTCCACCTTCCCCGCGAACAGCGTTCCCCGATGCACCTTCTCGAGGTCGCCGATTGGGATGGACCAGACACCGGCCAGGGGCGGGGCGCCGGGCCGGCCCCGGTCACGGATGACCGGGAAGACCTCGGCACGGAGCGCGCCGGCCACCCGGTCCTCCTGGGAGAGCGCGCTCTGGATCTCCGCGTCGAGACGCTCGTAGAGGGCCGGAAGGTCAGAGCCCGGGTGCCAGGTATCGAGGTCGAGGACACGCCGCAGCGGCTCGCCGAACTCGCGCTCGAAATCCGCCGAAGGAAGCTCCGGCTCGTCTGGGCGACGGTCCGGCCTCCCCGGTGGCTCGATCATGGTCATGTCCTGCCCCCTTGGGCGAGCTATGCAAGTCCTCTGCCTCTCTGTCTTTCGTACCGGGGTCGTTCGGAAAGTTCGATGCCGTCACCGATCGAAGAAGCTCCGTCGGATCCCGAGCGTGTGAAGGGCAGACCTGGCTCGCACGGCGGCCCGGTTCCGCGGGAGGGTGAAGCGGTCGGCCAGCACGTCAGCGACCTCGTCGATCAGCTCGGCAAATGGCAACCGGTGCTCGTGCGCTGTCGCCGACGCGAGCTCCAGCACCGTCGACCAGGGTGCGAGCAGCTCGAGTGCGAATTGCGAGGCGGCGTCTTCCGCCGTCTCGACGTCATGGGCGGCGCCGCCGTCGGCATCGCGCTCGAGCAGGTGCGCATGGAGGCCCAGTGGCACCCGGGCGAGAACGGCCTGCGCGCGTTCGGCTCTGCTCGGTGGACGCCATCCGTCGATCACGTCCAGGAGCTCAGGCGCCTCGCGGAGCACCCGTTCACGGGGCTCGACGTAGTCGAACAAGAAATGGCCCAGCTCGTGCGCCACCGTGAAGCGTCGATCGGCCCGGGTGAGCCTCCCATCAAGGAAGACGATGCCAGCACCCCGGGAGGCGAGGAGCAGACCCCTGAGCGCCCGAGCACCACTGTCGTCGCTCAGCTCCACGCCTCGACTGGCGAGCCAGCCACGAGCGCGGTGCTGATCGAGGGCTGGAAGCGCCACAATCGCCAGAGGGGTCGCCCAGGCGATGGCGACCTCGAGATCGTGGTGGTGTCGCACCTCGTCGGGCACGTCGGCCCAGAAGCTGTCTGCCCGTTCCCTCGCTCGCCCTGCGAAGGACGTGCTGGCGCTGACCTGGTCGTCGGCCATGTCGTGAGCAGCACTCACCAGTCCCGCCTGCACCTCTCCGGCGGGTCGCTCGAGCTCGGCGGCCGGAACCGCAGCCAGCGCGGCGAGCGCAACCCCCTCTCGAAGCCCTACGGCAAGCTCATCAGGGTCGACGTGCAGGTGACGGGCGATCGCCGTGACGTCGGCGATGAAATGACCTGCACGGGGGGAGCGATAGAGCGGCAGTCGGGCACGCTGGCGTTGGTCGAGACCGAGCCGGCGGATGATGCCTTCCCCGCGGTCAGGGGCGGCCGCGAGCCAGCCCGCCAGGAACTCGGGCTCCTCGCGCAGGTGCTCGCTCAGCGCGGCGAAGACCGCCTCGTCAGGAGAGCTGTCCACGGAGCCGCTCCAATCTCTTCTGCAGGCGATCCTTGTGGCGCTTCACGGCCTTGCGCTGCAGCTCAACAGGCAGGTGCGACAGTCCGAGCACGGCTGCGTACGCGCTCGTCGCCCGCACCCCGTCCGCCATCAGCTGCAGGAGCTGGCGGTCGAGGTGGTCCAGGTCTTGCAGTGCTCGTAGCGCTCCTTGCGCCACCATTGGTGCGACCCCGAAGGGGTCGACCGCATCCAAAGCTTCTTCCTCTACCGTACTGTCCCCGCTCCGCGGCTCGAGTTCGACAGGATCGGCAACGGGCAGCTCGCGAGTCCGTCGTCGGCGTCGTGCCTCCAACTCGTTCAGGACGTCGCTGCGTGCCTCCATTGCGAGGTAGGCGATGAGACCACCTCGGGCAGGTTCGAACCGCTGGGGCTCTCGAAGGTACTTCGCGACCACGAGGCCGATCACCGACGGCACCAGGTGTGGGTCGCCGACTGATCGCTCCAGCTGCGCCAAGCGGTTGCGCACCAAGGGGACGACACGCTCGGCCAGGTCTCTCGGCGCGACCACGTCGTCCGACAGCAACCGCTCGTGGAGCTTGCGGAGCTCGGGCTCAACGGGATCGGGCACTGCTCGACCCGCCTGGTCGACGAAGGACGACGACGTACTCCTGTTGCATGCGCGCCCCGAAGGCCGCTTCCAGGTACGGCATCACGCGGCGCCGCTCGTGGATGGTCCGCTCGAGCACGTCCTCGATCTCGAGGTCGGTCATGGACCGGGCGGTCTCGGCCAGGAGCACGTGGGTCGGGATCGAGACCTTCCGGATATTGGAAGGGCAGATGATCAGCACCACCCGACCGCCTGGCCGCACGACGCGCCTGCACTCCTGGAGGACTCCCGCCATGTCGCGGAAGTAGCGGTGCACCACCCATGAGCGGCGTAGGTCTCCGGAGAGCGCACGCACGACCTCGTCGACCGCCTGGAGGCCGAGCGACGGAGGCGGAGTCGCCGGGGTCGGCGCGCCTGCGAGCGGTGCACGCTCGGATCCGACGTAGGTCCGGCCAAGCGTCCGGTACTGCGCGACGCCGGTGCCAAGGATCTCCGGCATCCACGCGACCGCGAAGACGTGGGCTCGCGTGTAGTCAAGAGCTGAGCAGTACGGAGGCGACGTGAAGAGGAGATCGACGGAGGCATCGGCCACCGGGAGCCGGCGGGCGTCGTCGCCGACGATCCGGACGTCAGGTTTCGCGTTCCCAGCCTGCTCCAACCGATCCAGGTAGTCGACGAGCAGACGACGGAACCGGCGCAGGTTCTTCAGGAACCGGGCGTTCACGTCCGGGTCGTGGTCCCATCGACGGTAGTGATGTCGGGAGTGCACGAGGTCTCGGGCGTTGGCCACCGACGTCCTCGCGACGATCAGGGCCGAGAACGCAACCCAGAGCAGGTCCCGGGCGTCCGGCTCACAGTGGATCGTCGAGATCAACGTCCGCAGGCCGGAGAGGTCGGCCGCGACCGACGGCAGGAACCACCGATCGAGCTTCGGGAGGTCGGGACGCCAGCTCGCATTTCCCAGAGGTTCCGCAAGACCGGTCTCAACCTGTTCGATCGCCAGATCCCAGCTGGCGATCGGGATCGGCGTCGCCTTTGCCTTGGCGATGAGGCGCGAGAGTGGGTCGATGTCCGCGCCCCAGGCCCGTCGTCCAAGGAGCGCAGCCTCGACGAGCGTTGTGCCGCTACCGACCATGGGATCCAGCACGACGTCTCCTGGAGCGCTGAACCTTGAGATCGCCCAGTCGACGAGCGGTGGCGGGCAACGGGCGGCAAAGGCATGAAGGGGGTGCGTCGCATAAAGATGACCAGCAGGACCGAAGTCAAGCTCTGCGGTCATTCGTCGCCTGCTGTCGTCGACCCCACCTCACGTCCGCTCGCGCTTCGCATCTCGTGAGTGCGTCCTCCTTCCCGGACCGGATTCGAGGGACGATAACGACTAAAGGTGCATCAAGGCAACTCGCTAGGAGACATTCACATGACGGCTATCACGGTGGCCCTGCTCCAGCTTCCCGCCTGCCACGACCAGGCGGCCAACCTGGCCAAGGGCGAGGCGTGTTGTCGGCGCGCCCGGCAGATGGGTGCCGACATCGCGTTGTTCCCGGAACTGTGGCAGCTCGGCTACCACTTCGACGCGCAGAGCGAGCGCTACGACCCGACGCGCCGCTGAGCCAGGCCGAGGTGGGTGACCGCTGCCTGCGGTGCGGTCACCCATCTCGCAGGCTTGCCACACAAGCTCATCGCAGCGGCACCATGATGCTCGGGCGCCGGACGGCGGCCGCCTCGATCGACTGGTAGACCATGAAGCCGACGGGCCTGCCGGTGAGGCGGGCGAGTTCGTTGCCCAGCCTCTTGAGCCCCAGCGCGTCGAGCTGCGCACCGGTCAGGGGCGCGGTGCGGGTGCCGCCGGAGCGCAGGTCCACGCCGATCGACCGGGCCCGCTCGAACAAGCTCCGGCCGCCGAGGGCGACGTCGAAGTCGCTCCGCCGACCCGTATCGAACGGCGCGCCCGACAGGAAGTCGCGGCCGGTGACGGAGCTGCCCTGGAACGCCGCCTGGACGTCGCCGTAGCCGGCCTTCCTGAGGCCGGCGCCCAGGCGGGCGCCGAAGCGGCCGAACTCGGCCGGGCCGGCGAACCCCAGCGGGGCGCTCCCGCGGGGGACCGCGTGCCCCTCGGCGGTTGTGGCCAGCGGCACGCCCCGGGGCGGCAGGCGGGCAGGGCCGGGTGAGGCCGCCGCGCCGACGACCTCCTCGCCCACTCCCACGGCACGGCCGAGGCTGCCAGCTCCCTTGGCGGCCGCAGCGAGCGCTGCCTGGGGCGCCAGCCGGGACCAGAAGCGCCAGGCGTGGCCGTTCTCGAGGTCGTCGGTCCCGAGCTGTTGCCGGATGGCCGCGGCCGGGTCGCGCAACGCGGCGACGCCGCCCGCGACCGCCTCCCCGGCCCGCCGCCGCGCGTCGGCCGGGCGCACGACCCAGTAGAGCGGCCACGCCAGGACGGCGGTCTGCGCCCCGCCGTCCAGCAAGCCCTTCACGCCCGAGGCGAGACCGTCGCGGACATCGCGCCAGGGTGAGATCGGGCCGTTCGTCCTGACCTCGATCGCCCGGGCGTAGGCGCCGCGCCGGTCGATGACCTGGCAGAGCGCTGGGGCCCGGCTGGCGAGCTCGTCGAACGCGGCCGACGCCGAGGCTGCGGCGGTGCGCATGCGGCCGTCTGCCTCCCCGGCGAGCGCCCGGGCTGCCTGGGCAACCGCGGCATCACCTGCGCCACCGCCGGCCGCGCCACCCTCGTACGGGCTTCTCGAGGGCAGCCCGCGACCGCCGAGGTCGCCTGCGGCCAAGCCCACGGAGGACAGTCCGCCAGTACCCAGCCCGTGGGCCCCCAGGCCACCCGAGGACAGCGCCGGGGACAGCCCCTGGGGCAGCCCGGCGGCGTCCAGCCCGTGGGCCCCCAGGCTGATGCCGGTCGAAGCGGCCAGGCGTTCGGCGCGGTCCCAGCTGGCCTGGGCGTCCTCGGTGGTGGTGGCGACCGCGGCGAGGACTGCAGCCGCCTCGGTGGCGACCGTGGTCGCCTGGCCGAGGGCGGTGACGAGGCGGCCGGCGCGATCGCCGCTCGCCCGGGCGGCCACCCCGCTCCACGAGCGAGGGCCACGGGTGAGGACGTCGCCGCCGTGATGCAGCTGCGCAGCGAGCGCCCGGCATCGTTCGCCGAGCGCGCCCAGGTCCCGGCTCCCGCTCCGGAGCGCGCGGGTGTCCAGGCCGGGGAGCATCTACCGCATCCTCCGGATGGCTCGTGGCATCTCGCCTCCTGAGCGCTCGTGGACGGCCCCCAGCGACCGCCGCTACGGCTTGGGACCCTATCCGAGCGACCAGCGGCAGCCAGGGTTTTCCACAGACCGCGCCGGACCAAGCTTCATGTCCCAGCCACGCGTCCCGTCCATTCGGCCCGGCGCCACCCGCCGGAGGCGACGACATGCGTCTGGGCCGCAGCTGAGGGGCGTCGTTGGGTTCCGAACGACCGGGTTGGCAAAGGCCTACGACGGCCGGGCGCCGTGGCAGACCGAGCGAGCCGGGTTGGCAGAGGCGTCGCCCAGGGAGCCGCTCCGTGGATGCCCGGACGGCGTCCTACGCAGCCCGCTCGGCGGAGCGCCTGCCGCGCCAGGGTGCCGCCCGCGAGTGCCCGGCAGCCACCCGCCGGTCGGTGACGCCGGGGCGCTCTCCCGGTACGAACGGCACCACCTGCGCCGGCACCACCTGCGCCGATGGGACCTTAGGGGGCGATGGGACCTCAAGGGCGGTGGGACCTCAGGGGGCCGCGGCGCTCCGGCCGCGGCCCCTGGTCGGTGGCATCAGCGGAGCCGCCGGGCCTGCTCCTCATGGCGGGCGGCGTCGTCGAGGACGACGGTGTCACGCGGCGTGTCGTCGGTGCCGGCGGCGCGGCCGGGCAGGTGCCGGCCTGCGTCACCGCGGGTGTCGGTGCGTCCGGCGGCACGCCGGCCCTCGTCGACCCTGTCGGCCGGGCCGGCGGCGTGCTGGCCGCCCTCAGCGAGCACGCTGCTCGCGCGGACCCGGCCGGAGCGGACCGGCACCGGCGGCCCGGGCTCAGCCACCGGCCCGGGCTTGGCCCTCGGCCCGGGCTCGGCCCCCACCCGGTTCCGCTCTGTCAGCTCCCGGTCGTCCGGGACGCCGTCACGGTCCCGGTCCCAGCCGCCGGAGACACCGTCACGGTCCCGGTCGTCCCCCTCGTCCCGGGCGCCGTCACGGTCGCGGTCGTGCTCGGTGGCGGCGGTCTCCACAGTGGCCGCCCTGCGGGTCAGCTTGGTGTGCCAGCGCTCGCCGAGGATGCCGCCGAAAGCGGCGCCGAACAGCATGGCGGCGAGCGACCCGAGACCGGCGACGGTGCCGATCGCGCCCCACTCGGTGCCCGAGGTCGGGATCCCGAGGCTGCGCAGGTTGGCCACGATGGCGCTCGAGTCGGCCTGGGCGGCCGCGACCGCGGCGAGCACGGCGATGATGGCCACGGCCAGCACGAACACGCCGAGGCCGTTCAGCAGGCCGGCGCGCCGGGCCATGCGACCAGCCACGTAGCCGCCGAAGCCGTACGCAAGCAGCACGACGGCGGCGATGGCGACGGCGCTCCCGACGCCGATCTGCGCCCAGTCGTTGACGGTGAGCGTGTTGTCGATCCCGATCGCGGCGGCGACGGCCGCCGCTGCGGCGAGCAGCACGGCGAAGGCGCCGTAGGCCACCAGCACTCCGGCAAGCACGCTGACGAACGAGACCCTGCTGAACCCGGCGTCCCGGGCCAGCGCCGCGCGATCGCGCCGGGTCTCGGTGAGGTCGCTTCTCGACATGACGGCTTCTCCTCCAGAGACAGTCCTGGGTTCAGCATCTCCCCATTGCTGGGGCTCGAAACGAGAACACACCGCGACTGGCCTGGCAATGGGTGTGGTCAGGGGCGCGGGGGAGGGTCCTTGAGGGGCCGGCCGGCGAGCACGTCGAGCGCGACCTCGCTCACCTTGCGGCGGGAGGTCCTGGCCGACCGCCGGAGGCGGTCGAACGCCTCGGCCGGGCTCAGCCCCTCGCGCTCCATCAGCCTGCCCTTGGCCTGCTCGATGACCACACGGTGACGGAGGGCGTGCTCGAGCTGGCCGACCACCTCTGCCCGGACGGCCACCTCGGTCACGGTCCGCGTCAGGGTGGCAACCACCTCCGCGAAGGTCTCGACCGCGGAGATCTCGGCGGGCACCCACGGCCGCGCGGGCGTCCGCACGACGGTGAAGGTCCCGACGCAGCCGCCGCCCGGGTCGACGGGGACGCTTATGAGGCCGTGCACGGCGTGCTCCGCGGCGACCAGGGCCAGCTTCGACCAGCGGTGCTCGAAGGAAAGCGCGGGCGTCTGGACGAGGGCGCCGCGGGCGACGGCCTCCAGGCACGGGCCGGCCCAGAGCTGGTCCCTGGCCGACTCGAGCATCGGCGCGAGCCGACCGGCAGCGACGGTCCGGAGCAGCTCGCCGTCCTCGTCGAGCACCATCAGAGCCGCGCCGTCGGCGCCCAGCAGCGAGACGCCGGCGGCCACCACCCGCTGGACGGCGGGCTCGAGGCCGCCGCCAAGGTCGGCTTCGGCCGGCGGGGGCGTGCCCGCCGTCGGCTCCCGCGAGCCAGGGTGCATGGTGGTTGCCCTCCCAGAACCGCGATGCGTCGACGGATCCGCCGCGCAGTGGAGCGGGACCCGCACTGGCCGGTTCCTCAGGCATGAGTCCCGCTCGGTGGTGTCGGCCGCTCCGGGGCGATCCGCCTGATCGCCCGTTCCTACCCAGTGGAACGCCGCCGGCCCGATTGCATTACGCACCGGACCCGAACCCGCCCGGGACGACCTGACCGGACCCCGCCTGACCGCATCCCGCCTCCCAGCGAGACCGGGACAACCTGGCCGCATCCTGCCCCCCAGCGGGGCTGAGATGGATCGTGACCGAGCGGAGAACCGTGGGAGAACCGTGATGGGTACGCCGGAGCAGGCCTGGGTAACAAGGCTTCCGCGGGCGACCATCGTGGCCGCCGCCAGGCGGAGTACGCAGTGGACACAGGCGGGGGTACGCAGTGGACAGAAGGGCGCCAGCCGCCGAGCCGCACAGCGAGATCCTCGAGCTCACCCCACTGATCCGGCGGGTGGTGGCGGCCCGCGTGCGTGACCCGGACACCGTCGACGACCTCGTCCAGGAGGCGCTGACGCGGCTCATCGCGGCCCGCCCGCGGCTCGAGGACGAGGCGCTCGCCCCGTACGCGATCGTGACCGCCCGCAACCTTGTCGCCTCCCTGGCCAGGGAGCAGGAGCGCCAGCGGCGCCACAGCCACCGCCTGGTCGACCTCACCGAGCCGGAGCGGCCCGACGAGGAGGCCCTGCGCCGCGAGGAGGCGGCCGCGGTTGACGCCGCGCTCGCCCGACTCTCGGCCCGCGACCGGGACGCGGTCGTCGCCCACGAGGTGGAGGGCGTGGACACCGCGTCCCTGGCCGGCAGGCACCACTCCACCCCGGGCGCGATCGCCGTGCAGCTGGCCCGGGCCCGGGCCAGGCTGCGCGTCGACTACCTGGTCGCCTCGGAGCGGGTCGAGCTGCCGACCGAGCGGTGCCGCCCGGTGCTGCTGGCCCTGTCGGCCGGTGACCGCCGGCGCCAGCAGGCGCTGGACGCCGGCGGTCACCTGCTCGAGTGCCGGACCTGCGCCCGGCTGAGCAAGCCGCTGCTCGAGCGGCGCCGGCCGGTTGCCGTGCTGCTGCCCCT
Source organism: Actinomycetes bacterium (assembly GCA_036000965.1). Classification (NCBI taxonomy): domain Bacteria; kingdom Bacillati; phylum Actinomycetota; class Actinomycetes; species Actinomycetes bacterium. Next base: position 652 of record DASYUT010000143.1, on the reverse strand, counting down.
GGCGTTGCTCTGGCTCATCTGGAAGAAGGTGATGGCGTGGGCACGCGCCCACCCGGTGCAGGCCGTGACCACCACGGCGGCAGTGGCCAGCCTGGCGGCCGCGCCGCTCCTGCTGCAGCGCCCGGCGCCGCCTCCGGCCCCGCCACCCCCGGTGATCGCGCCGGTCACGACGGTCGCGCCCCCGGCTCCGGCTCCGGCCCCGACCACCACCCCGGCCCCGACCACCGCCCCGGCCCCTCCCCCGGCTCCGGCTCCGGCCTCTGGGCCCAAGACCGGAGCGACCCAGGGGCCGGGTGGCGTGCTGACGGTACCCGGAGGGTCACTCCTGCCCGTGCCGGCCGGCTCCGGGCTCGCACGCTGGTCGGGCCAGCCGGTGACCGCGCGGGGGGCGCCCGTCGCCCAGGTGTGGGCGGACGAGGGGTTCTGGGTCGGCCCCGGCGGGTCGAACCGGATCTGGGTCCAGCTGGTGGGCAGGGGCGAGTCGCCGTTCTGGGTCCGCCCAGGTCAGAAGGTCTCGTTCATCGGCAGGCTGGTGCCCAACGCGCCCGGCTACGCGCAGCGCGCGGGGCTCACGGAACGCGAGGGCAGGAAGCTGCTCGCCGGCCAGACTCAGCACATCGAGGTGCGCTACGAGAGCGTGCGGCTGAGCTGA
>DASYUT010000142.1 GCA_036000965.1 Actinomycetes bacterium | reverse complement strand
TTCCCCCACAACCCCACCACCGCCTGCGTCGACCTGGCCTTCATGCAGCGCATGGTCGACTTCGCCCGTGAGAACGAGGTGCTGCTGGTCCACGACAACGCCTACGCCGAGCTCGGCTTCGACGGGTTCCGGCCCCCGTCGGTCCTTGAGGCCGAGGGCGCCAAGGAGTGCGCGGTCGAGCTGTACTCGCTGACCAAGTCGTTCTCGATGGCCGGCTGGCGCACGGCGTTCCTGGTCGGCAACGCCGAGGTCGTGCAGGCGCTCGCCAAGCTCAAGTCCTACCTCGACTACGGGGCGTTCCAGCCGATCCAGATCGCCGCCACCGTGACCCTCAACGAGGACCCGGAGCACCCCGGCCGCGTGCAGGCCGTCTACCAGTCGCGCCGGGACACCCTCTGCGAGGGGCTGCGCCGCATCGGCTGGGAGGTCGCCCCGCCAAGAGGGACGATGTTCGTGTGGGCGCCGATCCCCGAGCCGTACCGTGAGCTGGGCTCCGTGGAGTTCGCGTCGACGCTGGTCAGGGAGGCCAAGGTGGCCACATCGCCCGGGGTCGGCTTCGGGCCCGGCGGTGACGGCCACGTCCGCTTCGCGCTCATCGAGAACGAGCAGCGCATCCAGCAGGCGGTCCGCAACCTCCGCCGCGCCCTGCCCAAGCTGGGCTGACCGCCGGCCGTGCCGCTACCGAGGCACTATCCTGGCAGTGGGCGGCATCCCGTGTCGCGGGCGCCCCGCCGCTGGGGGCGCACTATACTTCCCGGGTCCCGGGCCGCCCGGGGACGCGAGCGTTGAACGTCGACGCCGGCCCGCCGCGGGCCGGCACAGTCAGGAGAAAACATGCAGAGCGCGGCCGATGCCCGCGCCTCGGCGCAGTCGCGGATCCGCCTGGAGCTGCTGGCCAACCTGGTCCGCAAGGACCTGAAGGTCAAGTACAAGAACTCGACCCTCGGCTTCGTGTGGTCGATGGCGAACCCGCTGCTCTACCTGGCCGTGTTCTCGCTGGTGTTCCAGTTCTTCCTCAGGAGCGGCGTGCCCAGGTTCGCCGTCTACCTGATGTCGGGGCTGCTGGTCTGGAACTTCTTCAACACCGCCACGATGAGTGCGACCGGCGCGGTGGTCGACAGCGCCAACCTGGTCAAGAAGGTTCGCTTCCCCCGGGTGGTGCTGCCGCTCGCCTCGGTCGGCTTCGCCGGGGTGCACTTCGCGCTGCAGCTGCTCGTGCTGTTCGTGTTCCTGGTCCCGTTCCACCCGCGGACGTTCGGCCCCCAGCTGTGGCTGCTGCTGCCCGCGATCGGTGTGGCCGTGCTGTTCACCGTCGGCATGAGCCTGCTCGTGTCCGGCCTGAACGTGCGCTACCGCGACGTCGAGCACCTGCTCGAGATCGCGATGCTGGCCTGGTTCTGGATGACGCCGATCGTCTACTCCGTCGGCCTGGTGCAAAAGCACCTGGAAGCCAGGGGGCTGTTCTGGCTCTACATGGCCAACCCCATGACGAGCGTGATCACCGCCATGCAGCGGGCCATCTACCGCGACCCGGTCAAGGTCATCAACGGCGTGCCCACCCAGGTGCTGGCCGCCGACGGCTACGCCTTCTACCTCAAGTGGCTCGGCATCGCCGCGCTGGTGTCGCTGGGCCTGCTCGCGCTGGGGCTGTGGACCTTCCGGCGCCTGCAGGCCGACTTCGCGGAGGAGCTGTAGTGAGCGAGGCGGTGATCGGAGCCCAGGGAGTCTCCAAGAAGTTCCAGCTCCACCACATGCGGGCCACCAGCCTCAAGGAGCGCCTGCTGCTGGCCCGCAAGACGGTGTCGGAGGACTTCTGGGCCCTGCGCGACATCGACCTCGAGGTCGGGCGGGGCGAGACCGTCGGGCTGATCGGCCCGAACGGGTCGGGCAAGTCGACCCTGCTCAAGGTCCTGGCCGGCATCCTCGCCCCGACCACCGGGACCGTGGAGGTCCACGGGCGGGTCGCCTCGCTGCTCGAGCTCGGGGCCGGCTTCAGCGGCGAGCTGACCGGGCGCGAGAACATCTACCTCAACGCTTCGATCCTGGGCCTGTCCAAGCGCGAGATCGACCGCAACTTCGACGCGATCGTGGCCTTCTCGGAGCTGGAGCCGTTCATCGACAACCAGGTCAAGCACTACTCGTCGGGCATGTACGTGCGGCTCGGCTTCGCCGTCGCCGTCCACGTCGACCCCGACATCCTGCTCGTCGACGAGGTCCTCGCCGTGGGCGACGAGGCGTTCGCCAACAAGTGCCTGGCCCGGGTGGCCGAGTTCCAGCAGCAGGGCAAGACCATCCTGTTCGTCACCCACGGGCTCGACCTGATCGCCCAGATCTGCAACCGCGCCGTCGTGCTCAACCACGGCCGCATGCTCTACGAGGGCGACCCGGCCGAGGCGGTCGAGCGCCTGCGGGCGTTCATGGGCACGGCCGAGAACCAGGAGGACGGGCTGGTCGGCAGCGGCCTGCTCGAGATCGTCGACGCGCGCGTGCTCGACCCACGGACCGGCCAGCCGTCGCGGGACTTCCGGGTCGGCGACGAGCTGGTCCTGGAGGTCGACGTCAAGGGGCTGCCCGAGGCGCCTGCCGCCGGGGTCCGGCTCATGGTGACCGGCTGGGCCGACTACTGGATGTACCTGATGGAGACCCCGCCCGACCTGCTGCCGGCCGGGGGCTCGTCTCGCACCGTGCGCTTCCAGGTGCCGTCCCTGCCGAACATGCAGCGGGTGTTCTCGTTCTCGGTGGCGCTGCTCAAGGCGGGCACCAAGGACGTGCTCGACGCCCGCCGGTTCGGCGACCAGTTCCAGGTCCACGGGCCGGCCGAGGTGGGGCTCGCCAAGGTCGACTACACCTACGAGCTGCCGGCCGACCACACCTACGAGCTGCCGGCCGACCACACCCATGAGCTGCCGGCCGACGCGGAGGAGGGGGAGTGAGGAGCACCCGTCCCGCCGGCGGTGGCCCGCTGGTCACCGTCGTCGTCGTCAACTGGAACGGGGCCCACCTGCTGCCGCCCTGCCTGGATGCACTCGCCGCCCAGGACCTGCCGGCCGGGCAGGTGGCGGTCTGGGTGGTGGACAACGCCTCCCGCGACGGCTCGCGCGAGCTGCTCGCCCGCGACTTCCCGTGGGTCCGGGTGCTCGCCAACGGCCGCAACGACGGCTTCGCGGGCGGCAACAACGTCGCCTTGCGCGAGGTCGAGAGCCCGTACGTGGCCCTGCTCAACAACGACGCCCGGCCCGAGCCGGACTGGCTGCGCCGGCTCCTCGAGCCGTTCGGCGAGCCGGGGGGCGAGCGGCTCGGCGCGGCCACCTCCAAGATCGTGTTCCTGCCCCGCTTCCTCACCCTCCAGGTCGCCACCCCGGGCTTCGTGCCCGGGGGGCTCGACCCGCGCGAGCTCGGGGCACGCGTGTACCGGGTCACCGTGGACGGCGAGGACGTCACCGAGCACGTGCTCTGGGACCGGCTCGCCTACGGGCCGGAGGGGGAGGGCGAGGGCCGCTTCCGCTGGATCCGCCCGGCCGGCGAGCTGCTCGTGCCGCTCGGGCTCGACGGCCACGCGGGGCCCCGTGCCCTTCAGGCAGGCGGGCCTCGCACGCTCCAGGCGAGAGCGCCCGGCCCGGTGCACGTCGGCCTGCGCCTGGCCGCCGAGACCGCCAAGACCGTCGACCTCACCTGGTCCGGCGGGCGCGCGGGCGCGGGGCCGGCCGCCGGGCCGGAAGCCGGCGGTGCCGCCGTCAAGGCGGGGACCGAGGTGGCCGACGTCGAGGTCGTCGTGCCCGGGGGCGCCCCCCTGGCCGACGTGCTCAACAACGCCGGCGGGATCGTGTTCGCCGACGGCTACGGGGCCGACCGGGCCTACCAGGAGCTGGACCTCGGGCAGTACGAGCGGCCCGAGGAGGTCTTCAACTTCTGCGGCGCGGCCGTCTGCTTCCGCACCGAGGCGCTGCGCGAGGCCGGCTTCTTCGACGACGACTTCTTCCTCTACTACGAGGACACCGACCTGTCCTGGCGCCTGCGCGCACTCGGCTGGTCGATCCGCTACCAGCCCACGTCGGTGGTCCGCCACATCCACTCCGCCTCCTCCCAGGAGTGGTCGCCGCTGTTCACCTTCCACGTCGACCGCAACCGGCTGCTGATGCTGACCAAGAACGCGCGCGCCTCGCTCGCCCTGCGCGAGGTGCTGCGCTACCCGCTCACCACCGCCTCGCTGGCCCTGCGGTCGGTCGCCCACGCCCGCCACACCCGGCGGCGCCCGCCGGTCCGGCCCACGCTGCTCCGGCTCCGGGTCGGCGCCTCCTACCTGCGCCTGCTCCCGTCCATGCTCGCCCGGCGGCGCGCGCTGGCCCGCCGGGCCCGGGTCGGCCGGCGCCAGCTCGAGCGCTGGCTCGTCCCCCGGTGACGCAGCCGATGCGGGTCGGGCTGGACGCGACGCCGCTGCTCGGCCAGCGCACCGGGGTGGGCCAGTACGTCGCGGGGCTGGTCGAGGGCTTCGGGGAGCTGGCCGCGGCCGAGCCCGCCCGCTGCAGCGGGGGGGCTCCGGCCGTGCCCGAGGAGCTGGTGCTGGTCCCGTTCACCTGGCGGGGCACCCGCGACCTGCCCAGGGCGGCCCTCCCGCAACCGGCGGGCGCGGCCGGTGCCGAGGGCGGCCCGGCGGGCGCGGCTGGTGCCGAGGGCGGCCCGGCCGGGCCCGGGTCCGCTGTGGCCGGCGCCGACGGCGAACCGTCGGGGGCGGCTCCGGGCCCGGCCGGTTCGCGGCGGCTCCGGGTCCGCTGCGGGCGCCGCCGGGTGCCCGCCCGGCTGCTCGCCACCCTGTGGGCGCGCGTGCCCTGGCCGCCGGTGGAGTGGCTGGCCGGCCCGGTCGACGTGTTCCACGGGACCAACTTCGCCAGCCCGCCGGCGCGCCGGGCCGTCCCGGTCGTGACCGTCCACGACCTCACCTACCTCCGCTATCCGGAGATGGTGACGGCGGCCTCGGCCCGCTACCGGGAGCTGGTGCCCCGCGGCCTGGCCCGCGGCGCGGTGGTGTGCACCCCGACCGCGGCGGTGGCCGCCGAGGTCGCCGAGACCTACCGGGTCCCGGCCGACCGGGTCGTGGTGACCCCGCTCGGGGTCCGGCCCGCCTGGCGGTCGGCCCGCCCGCCGGAGCCGGGCTGGCTCGCCGCGCGCGGGCTGCCAGCGCGCTACCTGCTGTTCGTCGGCAGCCGGGAGCCCCGCAAGGGCCTCGACGTGCTGCTCGCCGCCTACCGGGAGCTGCTCGCCGACCAGCCGGGCGCCCCGCCGCTGGTGCTGGCCGGGCCGCCTGGGTGGGGGGCCGCCGTCGACCTGGCCGGACTGCCCGACGGCGCGCTGCACATGCCCGGCTACCTCCCCGAGGAGGAGCTGGCCAGCCTCACCGCAGGCGCGGCGGTCATGGTGCTCCCCTCCCGCTACGAGGGCTTCGGCCTGCCCCCGCTGCAGGCGCTGGCCTGCGGGACGCCGGTGGTCGCCTCCGACCTGCCCGCCCTGCGGGAGGTGCTCGGGGCCGACGCCGACCTCGTCCCCGCCGGCGACGCCGCCGCCCTGGCCGCCGCCCTCGCCGCGACCCTGAAGGACGACGGCGGCGACGCCGCCCGCGCCGCCCGCCGCGCCCGCGCGGCCGCGTTCACCTGGCCGGCGTGCGCGGCAGCCACCCTCGGCGCCTACCAGCGCGCCCAGGAGCTCCGGTGAGGCCGGCGGGCGGGGGCACCAGGGGGCTGGCGTGCGGGGCGTGCGCCGTGACGCGTGCGGGCGGACCCGGGGCCGTGCGCGCGGTGGGCGGGCGTCCGTGAGCGCCTCCCGGGCCGGCCTCGGCGTCGCGGTCGTGGCCGAGCAGCTCTTCGCGCCGGTGCCAGGGGGGGTTGGCCGCTACGTGCGGGCGCTGACCCGGCACCTGCCAGACGTGGCCAGGCGCGAGCGCGGGCGGGTGCGCTGGATCGTGGGGCGGCACCCGCCCCAGCGGCTGGTCGCGGCCGGGCTCGACCCGGAGGTCACCGTGGCGCTGCGGGTCCCCGGCCGGGTCGCGACCCGGACCTGGGTCGGCCTGCGCCGGCCCGCCCTGCCCGCGGGGCTGCTCGGGTCGGTCGACCTCGTCCACGCGACCAGCGCGGCGATCCCACCCACCGGCGGCCGGAGGCTGGTCGCGACCGTCCACGACCTCGCCTTCCGCCACTACCCGGAGGCGTACCCGGCCTCCGGCCGCCGCTTCCACGAGCGCGCGGCGGCGATCGCGGTGGCCGAGGCGGCCCAGATCCTGGTGCCCTCGGCGGCCACCGCCCGCGACCTCGCCGACCTCTACGGGCTGGAGCCCGGCCGGGTGACCGTCACCCCGCTGGGGGCTGAGCTGCCTGCGCACGACCCCGGGGCGGCCCGGCGCCTGCTCGCCGAGCTGGGCGTGGCCGGCCCGTACCTGCTCGCGGTGGGCACCCTCGAGCCGCGCAAGAACCTGCTCCGGCTGCTGGCCGCGTTCGCGTCCGCAGCCGACGAACTGCCCGACCACTACCTGGTCGTGGCCGGTCCGGTGGGGTGGGGGCCGGAGCTGCGGCCGACCTACGACTCGGTCCGGGTGAAGATGGCCGGGGCGGTCGACGACGCCGTGCTGCACGGCCTGTACGCCATGGCCGACGCCCTGGCCTACCCGAGCCTGTACGAAGGGTTCGGCCTGCCCGTGGTCGAGGCCATGCTCCACGGTACGCCGGTGCTGACCAGCGACCGGTCGAGCCTGCCCGAGGTGGCCGGGGACGCCGCCCTGCTGGTCGACCCGCTCGACGAAGGCGCCATCGCCAAGGGGCTCGTCCGCCTGGTCGACGACGCCGCCCTGCGGGCCCGGCTCGCCCGCGCCGGCCGGGCCCGGGCCGAGCGCTTCACCTGGCCGGCCACGGCCGCGGCCACCTGGGCCGCCTACCAGGAGGCGGCCCGGTGAGCCCGGCTCGCGCAGCAGGAGCCGTGCGCGCCAGCGGGGGAGCGCCGCTGAGCCCGGCAGGCGCAGCAGGAGCCGTGCGCGCGAGCGGGGAGCGCCGGTGAGCCCGGCGGCCTTGCGGGTCACGGTCGACGCCACCGCCGTGCCGGCCCGGCTCACCGGTGCCGGGGTCTACACCAGCCGCCTGCTCGCCGCGCTGGCCAAGCGGGGCGACCTCGACCTCGACGTGTTCGCCGCCCCAGGGTCGGCCGACCTGCTGGCCGCACCCGGGCTGCGGCTGCACGAGGTGGCGGCGGCCCGGTCCGGCCGGCCCGCGCGCATCGCCTGGTCCCGGCTGGCCGCCGGCCGGGCGGCCAGGGCGGCCGGGGCCCAGGTGCTGCACGGCGTCCACTACGAGCTGCCCCTTCGGGCCACGATGGCCTCGCGCGCCTCAGACGACCTCGCCCAGGTCGTGACCATCCACGACCTCACCCTGGTCACCCACGCCGAGTGGCACGAGCCGAGCAAGGTCTGGTACTTCCGCCGGGCCATGCGCCATGCGGTCGCCGTGGCCGAGCGGGTCCTGTGCGTCTCGGCCGCCACCGCCCGCGACGCCACCCGCCACCTCGGCGTCCCCCCCGAGCGGATCGACGTCACCCCGCTCGGCACCGACCTGACCCCGGCCCCCGAGGGGGCCGTCCAGGACCTGCGCACCCGCCTCGGCCTGCACGGCCCGTACCTGCTCGGGCTGGGCACGCTCGAGCCCCGCAAGGACCTGCCCACCCTGGTGCGCGCGTTCGCCTCGCTGGCCGGCGAGGTGCCGCACACGCTGGTGCTGGCCGGGCTGGCCGGGTGGGGCTCGGGCGCGCTGGCCGAGGCGGTCGAGACCAGCGGCGTGGCCGGCCGGGTCCTGCTGCCCGGCTACGTCCCAGAGGCGGACAAGGCGGCCCTGTTCACCGGCGCCGACCTGTTCGTCTACCCGAGCCGCTACGAGGGCTTCGGCCTGCCCGTGCTCGAGGCCATGGCCTGCGGCGCCCCCGTGGTCACCACCACCGGCGGGTCGCTGCCGGAGGTGGCCGGGGACGGGGCGCTGCTCGTCGACCCGGGCGAGCCCGACCTGCTCGCGGCCGCCATGACCCGGCTCCTGGGCGACCCGGCGGCCCGGGCTCGCCTGGTCAGGAAGGGCCGGGCCCGGGCCGCGGCCCAGACCTGGGAGCGCTGCGCGGCCCTGACCGCCGACGCCTACCGGCGGGCCGCCGCGGCGCGCGCCGACGCCCGCGAGCGCAGCCGGGCACCGTAGACTGCCGTGACCGGGCCGAACGGCCCGGTCCCCAAGCCGGGCCGAACGGCCCGGTCACGAAGCCGGGCCGAACGGCCCGGTCCCCGACCCCGTCCCAGGAGCGCCATCCGTGCAAGCCGTCATCCTCGCCGGGGGCTTCGGCACCCGCCTCCGCCCCCTGACCAGCACCCGGCCCAAGCCGCTGATCCCGTTCGCCAACGAGCCGTTCCTGCTGCACAACCTGCGGCAGCTCGGCGGGGCCGGGTTCACCGAGGTCGTCCTTTCCACGATGTACCTGCCGCAGGCGTTCGACGAGCTGATCCCGATGGCGCGCAAGTCCGGGATCGAGGTCGTGCTGTCCAGCGAGGACACCCCGATGGGCACGTCGGGCGCTGTGAAACGGCTCTCCCACCTGCTGGACGACACCTTCCTGGTGCTGAACGGCGACATCCTGGTCGACCTCGACTTCGGCCGCCTGGTCGCGCTGCACGCCGAGCGCAAGGCTGCGGCCACCCTTGCGCTGGTGCGCGTGCCCGACCCGAGCGCCTTCGGGCTCGTCCCGGTCGGCGCCGGCGACCGCGTGGAGGCCTTCCTCGAGAAGCCGGGCCCGGACGAGGACCGCTGGGTGACCGACCTCATCAACGCCGGCGTGTACGTGCTCGAGCCCGAGGTCCTCGAGCACGTGCCCGAAGGGCAGCCGTCGTCGTTCGAGCGCAACCTGTTCCCCAACCTGCTCGCGTCGGGCGCGCCCGTCTACGGCTTCGAGCTGCACGGCTACTGGAAGGACCTGGGCACCCCCATCGCCTACCTGCAAGCCCAGGCCGACCTGCTGGAAGGACGGCTGCACCTGCCCATCAACGTCCAGGAGCGGCGGCGCAACCAGTACGTCGCCGACGGGGCCAGCATCGGGGAGGGCGCCGTGCTCCGCGGCCCCGTCATGGTCGGCGTGGGCGCCTGCATCGAGGACGAGGCCCGGGTGTTCGGCCCCTCGGTCCTCGGCCCCGGCTCGGTGGTCGCCGGGGGCGCCCGCCTGGAGCGCTCGGTGCTGCTGGAGGGCGCCCGCCTGGAGCCGGGGGCCAAGGTCTCCGACTCCATCGTGGGCAGCGAGGTCGTGGTCGGCTCGGGCGCGGTCGTGAGCGACGGCACCATCCTCGGCGACCGGGTCGTCATCGAGGACGGCAACGTCCTCGCCGGCGGCCTCCGGGTCGCCCCCGGCGTCCACCTCGGCCCCGGCGCGATCCGGGTCTGACCCATCCCGGCGGGTGCGGAGGGGGCGGCTCCAGATGGAGCCGCCCCCTCCGTCGGACGGCCTGTGCATCGTCCCCCCCAGATCGCGATGCAAGGCCGGCCGTGACGCTAGCGCGCCACCCCTCCTGGTAGCGAGAGATTCATTCGCCTAGGAGAAGAAGTGCTAGGCTCAGCTCCTCCGCCGCCTCAGGAGCAAGCCGTGCCAGGCAAGGAGCAACGCCAAGAGCTGGGTGGGTTCCTCCGCGCCCGACGTGAGGCGCTGCGGCCCGAGGACGTCAGACTCCCTGAGGGAGTCAACCGCCGACGAACGCCTGGGCTGCGGCGCGACGAGGTCGCGCAGCTGGCTGGGATCAGCGTGAGCTGGTACACACGGCTTGAGCAGGGCAAGGACGTGCAGCTCTCCTCGAAGGCACTGGGCCGCGTCGCGAAGGCGCTGCAGCTCACTGCGGCGCAGCGAGAGTATGTCTTCACCTTGTCGCGTGGGGACACCTTGGGTGTCGAACCCGCACGCACGGAGACCGTCAGTTCCACGCTGCAGGATGTCCTCGACGCCCAGGGCGACAATCCTGGATACCTCATCGATGCTCGCCTCAACCTGCTGGCGTGGAACCACGCGGCGATCAATGTCTTCGGCATCTCTGACGATCTTGCTGCAGTGCCAGCGGAGGAGCGCAACCTCCTGTGGCTCATCTTCACGGATGACTCTCGTTATCTGCTGGTGGACTGGGAGCGTCATGCCAAGCTTCTGCTCGCACAATTCCGCGACGCCTCCCGCCACGTCGTCGACGACCCCTGGTTTGGTCAGTTCGTCGGGCGGCTCAAGGAGCGCAGTCCGGAGTTTGCCGAATGGTGGTCCCGTTACGACGTCGAGCGGGTGCAGGAGACCGAGAAAGTGGTCGACCACCCAGCCGTCGGCCACATCGCGCTGAAGCAGACGGTTCTCCAGGTCGTCGGTGACAGCCGCGCACTGTACCTCATCCTCTATACTCCCTCTCCTGGGACCGCCGCGGCCGAGAAACTCCAGAAGCTCGCCATAGACTCCAGTGGCAACCGCTAGACGTCCTTGCTCGGAGGTGTGCATTCCAGCCTGGATCCAGCTGTTAGCGGACACGCTATTTGGTGATACGGCGACGCTCACGGTGATCACCAAGCCAGACTCCGCTCGCAGCTCGCTGACCAGGCCCAACCGCGCCGGCGGATGGTTGCCTTCGTGTCGCGCTCGATCGTCGGTGGTGGTCAGGTTGTCGTCGCGCCGCGGCCGTGCTGCATCACCCGCCCCTGCGGCCGCGACGGCGGCGTGGACGGATAAGAACGCGCTGTCGCCGCGGCGGGCGCTGGGCGAGCCGGTTGACGAGTTCGGCGGCCGAGCGGTCGAGCCCGACCATCACTCGCTCCCCCGGTGGCGCCGCGCGGGTTGCCCCGGGTCGCCCGGCATGCCGCCCTCGGGTGGGAGCTCGCCCTCCCTTGGCGGGCGGGGAGCGGGTGGGGCGGGGCGGTCGTCGCCGGTCCCCGCGCGGAGCGCGTGTACGGTGCGGGTGGCGGTGAGCAGGCCAAACAGCCAGGCCGCGCCGAGCGCGAGCCCGCCGAGCACGTCGCTGAGCCAGTCCGCGCCCAGGTACAGCCGGGACAGCCCGACCAGCCCGGCGACCAGCACTGCGGCGGTCCACCAGGCGACCTTGCGGCTCCAGCGAGGGGTGCTCGCGGCGAGTAGCGCGGCGAGCATGCCGTAGGTCGCGGTGGCCTTGCTGGTGTGCCCGGACGGGAAGGCGTAGCCGGTCCAGTGGCCGATCGCCTGGGCGGTGGGCGGGCGGGGCCGGCGGGTCAGGTCCTTGATCGCTTCCGACAGCACCCAGGCGCCCAGGTAGGCGCCGGCCAGCAGGCCAAGCGGTCGCCACGTGCGCCGGCGCCACCACCAGGCCAGCCCAGCGACCAGGATCAGCCCGGTCAGCACGGCCGCGTTGCCCAGGTCGGTCACCCCACGCATCAGCGGGGTCAGCCACGCCTCCCGGTGGGCGACGAAGAAGCGCCAGACCGGCCCGTCGACGAGGGCGGCCTCGTCGCGGGCGAGGACGTCTTGGAGCACCGCACCGAACGCCCAGCCCGCCCCAGCGAGGCCAGCCGCCGTGATGGTGAGCGACAGGCCGAGCGCCCCCCCGGGGCGCAGCCGGCGGGCCAGGAACCCGAGCTGCCGCCGGTAGCGCACCCGTAGCCGTTTGACCCAGGGGCGGTCAAGCTGCCGGTCAACCAGCGCGCGCACCCGCTCGGGGTGGCGGGCGACCCAGCGGGCGGCTGCCACCAGCGCACCGACCGCGACGACGACGAGCAGCAGCAGCAGGCTGGCACGGCCGACGATCCGCTCGACCTGCCGGTAGGAGCCACCGGCCAGGTAGCCGAGCAGCACGAATCCGGGTGCCCAGATGACCCCGCCGGCCAGGTTCCACGGCAGGAAGGTCCGGTAGGGCATGCGGGACATGCCGGCCAGGGCGGGCACCAGCGCCCGCAACACGCCGACGAAGCGGCCGAGGAACACCGCCCGGCCACCCTTGGCGCGCAGGTAGGCCTCGGCCTTCGCCCAGCGCTCCTCGCCGACCTTACGGCCAAGGCGGCTGCGCTTGAGCGGCTCGCCGAACAGGCGGCCGATCTCGTAGCCGATGGAGTCGCCGACCACGGCGCCAGCCGCCCCTGCCGCCATCATCACCCCGAGGTGCACGCGCCCCTGGGAGGCGAGGAACCCCCCGAGCAGCATCGCGGTCTCCCCTGGGACGGCCAGCCCGACGAAGGCGGCCGACTCCGCCGCGGCAAGCAGCCCGAGCACGATGTAGGCCCACGGGCTGGCCAGCCGGGCGGCGGTGTCGAGCAGCCCGCTCATCGGCGCGCATCCCAAACGGTCCGCATCGGCAGTGCTCCTTGCTCCGGGGCCCCGCTGCCAGCCAGCTTGCCGTTACCGGCGGCTGGTTGGGCACTCAACACCGGCGAATCGTAACACCGGCTACAATCCACGGGCGTGCGTGGAAGGAGGCGCCATGCAGTGGACGGTGTTGCTCGTTCGGCTGCCGGCTGACCCGTCCCGCCACCGGGTCGCGGTCTGGCGGGAGCTGCGCCGCGTCGGCGCGCTCTCGCTCGGCCAGGGCGTCTGGGCCGTGCCGGCCACGCCCGCCTTCACCGGCGGGCTCGACCGGGCGGTGCAGCTGGCCGAGCGTGGCGACGGCGAGGTCGTGCTGCTGGACGCCGTCGGTCGCGACGAAGCCAACGCCGCCCGCCTGGAGGGGCTGTTCACCGCCGCCCGGGAGGCCGAGTGGACCGAGTTCGTCGCCGACTGCGGCAAGTACGAGGCCGAGCTGGACAAGGAGACCCGGATCGAGAAGTTCACCCTGGCTGAGCTCGACGAGGAGGAGCAGAGCCTCGAGCGGCTGCGCCGCTGGTACCGGGAGCTGAAGGTCCGCGACGTGTTCGGCGCCCCCTCCGCCGCCGAGGCCGAGCAGCGCCTGAAGCACTGCGCCGAGCGGCTCGAGGAGTACGCCGAGCGTGTCTACCAGGCCGCCCACCAGCCCTGACCCCGAACCTCGCCGACGCGGGGTCACCGACCGACGCGGGGTCACTGGCCCCGCGTCGGCGGGCCCACCGGTCGGAAACCCTGGCGGCCCGGCTCGACCCCGCGCGCCTGCGGGCCCTCGCCGACGGTCCCGGCGGCGGCTCGCCCGTCACCCCGAGCCGGCTGGCGCGTGCCGCCCAGCCCCGGTCCCGGCAGCTCGCCACGCTCGCGTTCGGGGAGGCGGTGCTGATCGGGTCGGCGCAGATCCTGGCGTTCTTCGCGGGCATCAGCCGCTCGGGGGTCACCATGGTGGCAGGGCTGCTCCGCGGCCTGGACCACGAGGACGCGGCCCGCTTCTCCTTCCTGCTCGCGACCCCGGTGATCCTGGCCGCCGGGGTCTACAAGCTGCCCGACCTACTCGGCCCCAACGGCGACGGCAGCCGCGGCCAGGTCCTGGCCGGCAGCCTGGTGGCTGCCGTGGCCGCGTATGCCTCGGTCCGCTTCCTGATCCGGTGGTTTGCGACCCGCACCCTCACCCCGTTCGCGATCTACTGCCTGGTCGCCGGCCTGGCGTGCGTGGTCCGGTTCGCCTGACCGGCGCCCTGACCCCGATGGCCCGCGCCGATCACCTTTCTCGCGCGTGGACGTAACACAAGCTACAATCGAATGTGTAACCTGGACGTCCAGGCACGTGCCGAGCGGCAGCGTTGCCGACGAGGAGGAGCGAGCGATGCGGCAGCCCACCACTCTGACCGGCCGCCTGCGCGAGGTGGCGGTCACGCGCGGCGAGGAGCTCCTCGCCGAGGTCCCCGCCACCCTGCGACGGCTGCGCCTGCTGCTCGTGGTGCTGGCGGTGAGCATGCCGGCCTTCCTGCT
>DASYUT010000141.1 GCA_036000965.1 Actinomycetes bacterium | reverse complement strand
GGGTGACGGTGTGCAGCAGCTCGGCCAGGGCCGGGTCGGGGTTGTGCTGGTAGTTGCCGGGCACCCGCCTCACCCCTGTTCGCGGCGGCCGCTGCCGCGCCGTGATGTCCGGTCGGGATGCGATGGTGCGGCCACGCCGCGGGCCGAGGCCGCATGCTCATCCGCGGCGCCGGGGTGGCCTGCTCGGGTCCGCGGTGTGGGCGCGGGAAACTGCGGGCGGACAAACACCGACACGTCCTCGTGGACGACCAGATGGCAGGGCTCGCCGCGGGCGCGCGCCTTGCGGGTCTGGGTGAGCTGCCAGAACGACGGGCGGGCGTGCAGCTGGCCGTCGCGGACGGCGGCCAGCAGCGCCATTACGTGCTGCAGGTACTGGAAGCCGGCTCGGGTGGCCAGCTCGACCGTGATGGTGGCCAGATCGAAGACCCGGCCTCGGCGGCGGAGGTTTTTGGTGACGGTGACCAGCAGCCCGCCCGGGCGAAGCACGGCGAAGCAGCCGGCGTAGACGTCGGCCAGTTCGGCCAGGTAGCGGTCGCCGCGGGCGTGGCCGAGGTTGGCCCGCTCGGTGGAGTAGTTGAGGGTGTCGCGGCGGCACAGGGTGCGGCCGGCCAGCCATGCCCGCTTGTCGATCATGCCGACGTCGCCGCCGTACGGCGGGGAGGTGGCGACCAGGTCCACCGTGCCCAACAGGTCGGCGAGCACGCCCGCGAGGTGGCGGGCGTCGCCGAGGCGGACGTCGCCGCGCCGGGCCTGCTCGTCCGGCAGCGCAAAGCCGAGGTTGGCGCGGGCCAGCTCGGCCCAGCGGGCCTCCAGCTCCACCCCGACCGCGCGGCGGCCGAGCGCGGCGGTCTCCACCAGGGTGGTGCCGATGCCGCACAGCGGGTCGACCACCAATCCGCCGGGTGCGGAGTACTCGGCCACGATGCGACGGGCCAGCTCGGGCAGCATCTTGGCGGGGTGGGCGGTGGAGGCGGGCAGGTAGCGGCCGGCCCGCTGGGACTGCGGGCTGGTCTGGGCGCAGGGCCAGACCGCCAGGGGCAGCTCGCCGGCGGGCGTGTCGAGCGCGGAAGGGGGCAGGGAGACAGCCAGGGCGCCCATGGGGTGGCCGGGCCATCGGTTGCGCCAGGGGGAACGGGTCTCTACTCAAGAAACCCGGATCCGGAGGGCTCACGGGCGGATCCTCGCGAGGCGGTCAAGCAGCCCGAACGTTCTTGGCGATCGCCTGGGCCGAACTTGGGTCGAGGACGTCGGTGCCTGCGATCAGCAGGCTCACCTCGGCGGCAGCCGCAGGGCGGCGGCCCTGTTGGGGGACAGCAGCCGCGGCCAGGGAGCGGTGCACGGCCGACCTTACAGCGACGAAGGAGCGGCGCTCCTGTGCGGCTACTGCCATGCTGTGGTTCGTCCTGGCTGTCGATCCCTCATCTGCGCGCGCCTCAGCCGCTGCATTGCAGCGAGGCGGCTGGCATTGAACACACCAGCAGCAAGCGGGGAGAGCTACCCATGTTCCGGGGAACGAGGGATGATGCCGCGCTCGATGGCCAGGCGCGTGAGGTCGGCGCGGCGGCGGGAGCCGGTCTTGTCACGGATGCGGTCCAGGTGGGAGTGAACCGTCCGGACGCTGATGGTGAGTTGCTCCGCGATGTCCTGATCGGTATCGCCGCCCGCGACGAGTTCCAGGATCTCGCGTTCCCGCTTGGTGATCCGGATCGGGGTTTGGAGCAGGTAGGCGGCGAGGGTGGCCGACACGTAGGTGCGCCCATCGGCCACGGCCTGAATGGCGCTGAGGATCTCGACCTCGCCGGCTTGCTTGGTGAGATACCCACGGGCACCCTCCCCGATTGCCTGGATGACGTCGGCTGGCGTTTCGGAGGCGGACAGGACCAGGACCGAGCGACCCTGGGCGACCAGGTGGGCAACCGCGGCGGGACCTTGCAGGCTGCCGGGGAGCTGCAGGTCGAGCAGGACGATCGTGGTGCTACTCAGTCGGAGGGTGTCGAACTCGTCGACTGAGCGGGCCACCCCGGCCAATTCCAGCCCAGGGGTGGTCTCGATCACCTGGGTGAGGCCTTGGCGGAACACCGGGTGATCCTCGACGATCGCGACCTGAATCATGCCGGCACCCACAGGGTCACCCTGGTGCCACGTCCGGGTGCCGACCAGACGTCCACGCGGCCGCCGACCGCCCGCAGGCGGCCTCCGAGGTCCTGGTCGACCCATTCCAGGCCGTCAGGGTTGTCTGTTTGGTCAGGGCGGCCGCCGTGGTCGCGGATGGTGATCTGGACGCCATCAGGTCGGGCGACCGCGCGGACAACCGTGCGCGTCGCACCCGCAGACCGAGCGGCGGTGATTAGCGCCAGCCTGGCCGCGTCGAGCAGCGCCGTGCTGACCGGAATAGGGAGGTTCTCGTCGAGTTCGTTGGTCACCAGCTCCACGGTGAGCCCGTTGCCCCGGGACTCCTGGACCAGCGCGCGCAACCCGACGGCCAGCCCTCCGCGGGAGCGCTCCGCGTCGGCTTGCAGCACGGCGCGTAGTTCGGCCGCCTGGCCGAGCGCGAGTGCTTGCACCTCCCGTAGCTGCGCAGCCGGCGACTCGCCAGCATCAGCCCTTGCGGCGATCGTCTCGAGGGTGTGCAAGGCCGCCTCGTGGGTGTCGCGCAGCAGCCTCGCCCGTTCGGCCTCCCGCCCGGCCCGCAGCCCCTCTGCGGCCTGCAGGCGGCCTCCTTGGCGGGCGAACGACATCACCACAAGCGGCAGGACGACCGCTAGACAAGAGGTCGCTAAGCGACTGAGGAACTCCGGCCAGCTGATCGCGTCGAGTTCGACACCGTTGACGACGCCCATCGCCAGCTCCAGCAGCACGGTACCGGCTAGCAGCATCAGGCCGGTACGCGCCCCCCGCAGCGTGGTCCACAACACCACCACCGACAGCGGGTACGCCAGGAAGATATCGCGTCCCATCAGGTAGAAGCTGCCCGGTCGGATGAGTGAGCTGACCCACAGGTCGATGGCCACGGCGATCAGGATGTCGACGCCCAGGAGCGCATTGGATTCGAGCCACCCGCGTAGCCGGCCAGTCAGGGCACCGATCAGCAGGGCGAGGTTGGCGATCAGCAGTGGCCCCAGCATGACCGCGAGCGTGGCCGGTGGGATCTCCCCTGGCACGATGGCCAGGCTGCTGACGGCGACGATCGGCACGACCGCGACGCGGTAGGCGAGCACGGCGACGGCGAACCAGCTGAAGGTTGGCGCCGCGAGGGCATCGGCGCCTGCCGTGGACGGCGCTGCAGCCACCGACGTCCGCAGCCGAGCAAGCCAGACCATTGGGAAGCTGATCCACCCCGCTGCTTCTGAGGGGGCGTCGACCCGCAGCCGCACATGGGTGCCCTTGCCAGGTGCCGACCAGACCGCAGTCGTTCCACCCGCCTCCGTCATGCGCGCGCGGATCGAGCGGGCAAGCCCGTATCCTGTTGTCGGTAAGGTCGGATCGAATCCGCGGCCGTGGTCGCTGACCGACACCTCGATGCTGCCGTCGGTGATGGTTGCGTGCACGGCAGCGCGGGTCACACCGGCGTGCTTGGCGATGTTGGCGAGCGCCTCGCGAACCGCGCCCTCAATCGCCTCCAGCACCTGCCGAGGCGGGTCGGACCCAAGTGCTCCTGTAACCATCAGGTCGATGTGCACGCCCCGCCGGCCGAACTCCTGGCTGAGCGTGTAGAGCCGAGTGTCAAGACCGGCTTGGGCGGCTGCGGCGTCCTCGTGCAGCATTGCGCGTAGCTCGCGTGCCTGGGCCAGCGCGATGATTTGGGCTTCTCGTAGGCGCTCTTCGGTCGACTGCAGGGTGATGCTGGTGGTCAGCGCGAGCCCCTCCAGGGTCTGCAGCACTGTGTCGTGCATCTGGCGGAGCATGTCCGCCCGCTGCGCGGCCTGCCCCGCCCGCAGCCCCGCGGCCACCGCCCGGCGAGCCCCCCGCCGCGCCAACCCCATCACCACCACGGCGCCGCCGAAGACGGTGCACATCCACGCGTAGCGGACCAAGAACTGCGTCCAACCGGCCACGTCCAGTGTCGAGCCGTTCACCCGGAACATCGCGAGCTCAAGCACCCCTGCGCCGGCGACCATCGCCGCGCCGGTCCCCGCACCGCGCAGCCCGGTCCACAGCGCGACCGTGCCCATCGCATACCACCAGAAGGCGTCCCGGCCGCCCAGTGCGACCGTGCCATGTGGCATGGCCGCGCTCATCCACAGGTTCAGCGTCACCGCGACGAGGATCTCACCGGTCAGGAACAGGTTGGACCGCAGCAGCCACCGCAGCCGTCCCGTCGCGACACCAGCAAGCAGCACCGCATCCACGAACAAGACCGAGCCAAGCGCCCAGGCGAAGCGGGTCGCCGTGGACCCCAAGGCGGCCACGGTGCTTGCGATGATGACCGGGGTCACCGCCACCCGATAGCCAAGGCCGGCCCGTGCCCACCAGTTGAGCGCTCGATCATTGAGCCCATCAAGTCCGGCCGCATCGGCGGAATCTGCCTGAGAGGCCAGCGACGCATCGGTGTCCCCACCACGGCGGCGAGACCGGAGGAAGCCCACTCCGATCCAGCCAGCCAGCCATGGTGGGTGAGGCCGATCGGCTGCTAGCCGTCGGCTACGGACCATGTCCAGCCCGCAAGGAAGGCGAGGAGCCGGGTCGGCTACGAGTGTGACCCCGGTACAGATTGGAGTGGCCGCGCCCGGTCCGGCAGCCGAATAGGGGTGTCCGGTTGGCGCTGTGGCTGTCGAGCGTCATGCTCCCCCCTGTCAATGGCGACCGGAGCGTAACCGAATAGGTCCAAACCAGCCAAGTCTGGCCGATGCCATGGGGCGACGTGACCGTTCAACGGATCCAGGGACGCTAGCCGGATGCTGGACGGCGAAAGAAGGAGTACTCGCCTCCCGGTGGAGGGGTAGTTCTACCCCTTGGCGACCATGCCGAGGGCCGCCAGGCTCAAGGGGTGGATCACACGGCAAGCCAACCAGTGCGCGCACAGATCTTGGCTAGCGCGCCACTGCTTCGAGCTGGGCTGGAACGAGCCGCGCTCGCCGCCGGCCTTCAGCTGACTGGAGAAGCGTCGCCAACGGTTGGACTACACAGTTCTGACACCGGCCCAACGGGTGCAACGGTGGACCTCAGCGTCGGAGCCAACCTGGTGACCATCGTGCTCACGGCCGTACCAGACCGTCAGACCTGGACGGCAGTGTGGAGGCTGCTCGCCGAGCTAGTGGACACGGCCGCCAAATGACGTGAACCGATGCATCAGGCGTATTGGCGCCCCATGCGACGTCATGTCCACCCGA
The DNA here is from genome assembly GCA_036000965.1 of Actinomycetes bacterium. Lineage (NCBI taxonomy): Bacteria > Bacillati > Actinomycetota > Actinomycetes > Actinomycetes bacterium. Next base: position 8,044 of record DASYUT010000141.1, on the reverse strand, counting down.
AGCGGATACCAGGGCAAGCAACCGCGGCGGCGGTTTGGAGCGCGACACACGCCATCGGAAAGGGACATCACAGACCCGAGGCCAGCCAGGCCCCGACACACATGAGTGCCGACGACTACCGCTGGCAGCCGCTCTGACGTTCGAGGCTAATGTGGGTTCGACCGGTGGGGAATGATGCCGCTCTCAATGGCCAGCCGAGTCAGGTCGGCGCGGCGCCGGCAACCGGTCTTGTCGCGGATCCGGTCTAGGTGCGAGTGGACCGTGCGGACGCTGATCACCAACTGCTCGGCGATGTCCCGGTCAGTCTCCCCACTGGCGACCAGCTGCAGGATCTCCTTCTCCCGCTCGGTCAGCTGGATCGGCGCCTTGAGCAGGAAGGCGGCCAAGGTTGCCGACACGTAGGTGCGGCCAGCGGCGACGGCCATCACCGCCCGAAGGATTTCGTCCGGTTCGGCTTCCTTGGTCAAGTAGCCGCGGGCCCCAGCGCCGATCGCATCAACAACAGCTGCCTGCCGGTCGGAAGCGGATACGACCAGCACGGCCAGGCCCTGTGCGGCGAGGTGGTCGACGGCCTCCGTCCCCTCCATGCCGCCAGGGAGGGACAGGTCGAGGATAACGACGTCCGGCCGGGTCAAGACCTGAGCCTGGAAGTCTTCGATCGAGCGGGCAGTGATGACGAGATCGAGCGCAGGGGTCGCATCGATGGCCTGCACCAGCCCGTGACGGTAGACAGGATGGTCCTCGACGATCGCCGCGGTGATCATGGGTTCCAACACAACCGGGTACGCGTTCCGCGGCCAGGCGCTGACCAGACCTCGGCGCGGCCGCCGACCAGAACCATGCGTTCCTTGATGGAGTGCGTCAACCCATAGCCCTCGGTCGAGACGGCCGGGTCGAACCCCCCGTCCCTGGTCACGCACCACGACCTCGACCCCCGCAGCCGAACTGGCCGCGCGGACCACCGCGTAGCGCACACCGGCATGCTTGCCGACGTTGGTGAGCGCCTCCCGCACCGTGCCGACCAGCGCCTCGGTGATCGAGGCAGGCGGCTCGGCACCGAGTTCAACCGCAACCAACTCGACCTGCAAGCCGCGGCCGTGGTACTCGCAGATGAGTGTCTGGAGGGAACTGGCGAGGCCGTCCTGGGTCCGCTGGGTGTCTCGGTCCAGGGCTGTGCGCAACTCCCTTGCCTGCTGGAGTGCAGCGGCCCGCACCTCGCGCAGTCGCTCTTCTGCCGGCCGGTGCTCGCTGGCAGCCTGCAGGGCGAGCCCTTCCAGGGTCTGCAGCACGGTGTCGTGTAGCGCGCGCAGGGTTTGGGCGCGTTCGGCCTCTCGTCCCGCCCGCAACCCCTCGGCCACCGCCACCCGCGCCCCTTGGTGGGCGAGGGCCATGATCACGAGCGGCAAGACGAACGCCGACACGAGCCAGGCGAGGCGCGCCAGGTACTCCATCGCGCCGGTGAAATCGAAGCCCGCCCCATTTAGCCGAGCCATCACCAGCTCCAGCAGCGCGCCGCCAGCCACCAACACCGCACCCGCCCTTGCCCCCCGCAGGCCAGTCCAGAAGGCCACCACCCCGAAGGTGTAGCCCCAGACGATGTCCCGGCCGGGGAGGAAGAACGTGCCGCGCTGCAGGACCGAGGTCGCCCACAGGTTGAGGGCGACCGTAACGCAGAGGTCGACCACGAGGAACACGTTGGACCCAAGCAGCCGGCGGAAACGGCCAGCCAGGACCCCTAGCAGCAGGACGAGATCCCCGCTGAACACTGCACCCATCGTGGCAAGCAGGGACAGTGGCACCTCCCGTCGACCGTTGCCGATCGCCCCGGCGATGAGGATCGGGGTGAGCGCGACTCGGTAGGCGAGCGCGGCAACGACGAACCAGCTGAGCGTGCGGCTCGCAAGGGCATCAGCGCTTGCGACCCCGGTCGGCTCGGCGCGGAGCAATGCCTGAGAGGCCGAAGGACCGCTCCGGCGGTCATGGGGCGGTGAACGATGGTGCAGCGGCTGTCGGAGTTCGGCCGATCCTGCCCAGCCGCGGACAGTTGCGGTCATCGACCACACTCGATCAGCCACGCTGCTCATCATGGGTGGTGCCGACGCCGTGCATCTTCATCCCGCCCTCCCCTGCGCGAACGCTCTCGTTGAGCGGACCGGAGATCCCAGAGGAGCCCGCGACAAGAGGCTCGGCTTCGTCGCCAATCGGGAACTAACGACGGTCCAGCGGACATGACAGGACGGCCACCGGTCTCACCGGTGACCGCTTGGACCCGCATCCGCACAAGATCGGGTTCCCGCCGTGCCACCCGAGCCGCTTCGCTCTCCGGTCCTGGTCTCCCAAAAGAGGGGTAGTTCGACCCCGCCCGGGTTAGGTAGTTCTCCGCTTCGACACCGGCTCGGTCGACGCGACCATCAAGGCCTCCGGCCGAGCCCCCTGGCGAACAGGCGGGGGGCCGGGGGGCGCCAGGCGGGCTCGGCCGGAGACCGACAAGTCATCAGGGTCCGAGGAGCTTGAGGAGCTGGACATGCCGGAGCAGGCGGCCAACGGGCGGTGACCCTGGTGGGCCGGGCACATTCATCGTCCAGCTCGACCCGCCGGTTGGCCGATTCGCCACTCATAAACGACGCTGCCTACCATTGGTGGTCGAACCATCGGCACCTGAATAGAGCCTGTAAGTCACCGACTGGTTTGCACCTGATGACTCAACCGTGTCAGCGAGAATCGCTCGCTATCCTCTTGCTCTCGATTTTGACCTGTGCCTTGCGGCGAATTACTCGCCTGGACATTCACGGAGTCTGTGTGACACCAGCACGCTGATCGGGGCGCTCGGCGAGCGGTGACATTCCTGGGCGGGAGAAGGCCACGCTGCTGCGGGTCGACCTACCGGCTCACCGCAGTGGTGCGATGCGGGAGAGGCTGAACATCCAGCGGCAATGGCTGGACCAAACGGCAGCCGGCCAACGCCGCCCAACCTCAGCCCGCTTAAGCGCTGTGTCCGCCGTTGGGGCTGCCAAGCTCGCCAACCCACCTCGCCGACCCAAGCTGAAATATCGACCAGGCCCACCTGGGATGGAGGGGGGTGGCCGCACCCCGCACCCAACCTATCCCTTCCTGCGCCATACCGGCGTGTCGATCTCACAACTTCTGGCCCAACGCCCAAGACCTTCAATCCGGCGGCTCCGCCGCTGCGTCATTCAAGCTCGTCATCCCGGCTCCAAGACAGGGGTATTTCTGCCCCGCCGCAGTTACGCATTCCTCCACAAGACCACGGATCAGTCTCCAGAGATGATGCTGTCGGAAACACACCGTCGAGAGGAGGTGACAGGAATCCGGATAGGAGCATAACAACAGCGGCCAGGAAAGGAGGCCCTCACGCGAAGCACTTCAGCTAGCACGCGGATCTTGGGATCCGCCGCCACATCTGACCCGACAGCCACTGCCAACACGAAGGAGGACACCCCGGTGGACAGCCTCGACAAGCCGGACAACCAGGAACGCTACGCGCTAGCGTTCCGCCAGCAGCCCGAGACCCGGGTGACGATGTTCATCGACATCGTCGGGTCGACGGCCTACAAGCAGGACCACCCACAGTCGGACTGGCTGAACGCCTACGGCAAGGTCTTCGACATCATCGAGGGTCGACTGCTCGCCCACAGCGGCGAGACCGTCAAGTTCCTCGGTGACGGCGTGCTGGCCGTCTTCGGCGAAGACGACGCCGCAAAGGCGATCAACGCCGCGATCGAGATCCAGGAGCAACTCAGCGAGGAGAACCGGGCAGGCCGCATCAAGTGCCTGTGCTCGATCGGCGTCGCCACCGGCAAGGTGGTGAAGTTCGAGACCACGAAGGGCACCACCGACTACATCGGCAGCAAGGTCGACCTCGCCAAGCGCCTGTGCGAAGCGGCGAACGGGCAGGCGATCTGGGCCGACGACGACACCATCGCCAACGCCCAGATGGGCAAGGTGAAGGCGAAACTCGGTGATGCGCAGGGCTGGCAGAGCGGCGACTACCTCACCGATCGGCAGACCGCCCCCCTCAAGGGCTTCCCCAGCCCAGTCGCCTACTACGAGATCCTCTGGCTCGGCCGACCGTTCGGAACGACGAACGCGACCCTCACCGAGGCCACGGGGAGGCTGGCCCGGGCGACCCGAGACGCGGTGCAGCGAGAGGCGCCGCAGACGCAAGAGTCCCGGCCGGCGCCTACGAAGGTGCTCAGCGGGACGCTGCAGTGGATGGAGGAGCGGAGCTTCGGCTTCATCGACACCGAGGACGGCGGGTCCTACTACACCGACTCCCGCTACATCGTCGAGGACAGCCAGGCGAAGTCGGGGGCACGGGCGTTCTTCATCCCCAGGCCGCCCAACCAGGAAGGGAAGAATCCGGTCGCGGGCGCCGTCGTCTTCAAGGACCAGGAGTTGATCGGATGGGTGGCAAGAATCCACCCCACCGGACGCTTCTGCTTCATCGAGACGTTCGACGACTCGCAGAACAAGCAGGACTTCTTCCACTTCCTCGGGGACAGCAACCCCGAGGGGCTCGAGGTGGACGACGAAGTCCGGTTCACCGTCCTGGAGGCAGCCAAGGGCCTGCAAGCAACCCGAGTCGCCAAGATCCAGGAGACGCCGCAAGCCGCGTAAGAACCGGCTCGAGACAGCGGCAGCCCCGGGCAGTCCCACGCCCGGGGCTGCCGGCTGTGAGGCACTACCGTTACGACATAAGAATTGGCCGTTGACATACCCGGGGTCCGTGTCAGCGATCCGCGGTGGGCGGCGCAGGCGTCAACCTGGTAGTGGGCCGTCGGCGGCGACGAACGTCTCCCGCCACGCCGGCGACTGCGGGCAGTGGACCGGCTGGTCGCCGATTCCGTGGGCGCCGATGAAGCGGAAGCAGCGTCCCGGGATCGGATGGAACGCCTCGGCGTAGTGCGACGCCGTCACATTCGACCCTCCATCGTGTGGGCGACCGCCGCGGCGACCTCGGCGCTGGCCGCCTCCACCGGCACGGGCACCTGGTCGCTCCCGCACGCAAAGCAGGGTCGCCACCCGCGCATCCCGGATCGGCTCAGCCGCCACGCCCTGCATGTTGCCGGCGGCTTGCATGGCTGCGGGCGGCCGCATCGCGCCTGCACGATGCCCGAGCGGGTGACCACTGCCCACCCGCCGGTGGCCAACTGGTCAGCGCTCTGCGGGGGACCGTTCGTCATGTGTCTGTTCGAGCTTCCCGTGCGGCTCGCCGCCATGTTGTCGGGCCGGAGTCCCAGTATGCGATCGCAGCGCGACAGCGCGGCCGGCTCGCGGCGTCCCGGGAGCAGCGGCAAAGATCAGGCCGCCGTTCCTGAACCGGCCGGGGCACACGGCCGCGATGCCGCGCCACGTCCCGTTCGATCGCCGTTCGCGTCTCGTTCAGCGCGCGGTCGACTCGTTCACCCGTCGATCACCGGCCACTCGGCGGCACCGCGGCAGGCGAGGTGAACGGCCGGCTAGTGAGAGGTCAATGAGCGGCCCTGGCGTCCTTGCGGCTCCCATCCCGCGATCCTCGGAAGGGAGCCGCTCGTGGCACGCCGGGACCCCTCCCCCTACCAGACCCTGGAGACGGCGTTTGGTCTGCTGACCTGCGGGCCGGACCCCCTCAGCCTGGACGGCCGCCTGGTCGGCCACGGCCTGCCGCCCCGCTTGATCCCGCTGGACGAGCTGCGGAGCATGCTGCTGCACCCCTCGGTGGCGTTCGCAGCCCGCGACGCCGCCGTCGCCGAGCTGGCGCGGCGCGCCCGCCGCGACCGCGGGGCCGCGATGGTCGGGCTTGCGGGGGTGCTGCTGCCGGGGCTACGGCGGCTGACCACCCCGCTGGCGCGGGCCTGCCCCGGCAAGGCCGCCGACCTGGAGGCGGCGGTGCTGGCGGGGCTGGTGGAGGCGGTCGCGGGGTTCGACGAGGCGACCAGGCGGCCGGCGGCGAGCCTGGTGTGGGCGGCGGTGCGGGCCGCGCATCGGTTGCTTGAGACCGAGCGGGCCTGGCGCGCCCGGCATATTCCGCGGGGGCTGCCGGCCGAGCCGCCCCGGCCGGCCGGCCATCCCGACTTCGTGCTGGCCGAGGCGGTCCGGGCGGGCGTGCTGTCGGCCGGTGAGGCGGAGGTGATCGGGGAGACCCGTGTGGGCGGGGTCCGCCTGAAGGCGCTGGCGGCGGCGTGGGGGGTGCCGTACGGGCAGCTGAAGCGGTTCCGACAGCAGGCCGAGGTCCGGCTCGTCGCCTGGCTCCGGTTTGACCGTCTTCGCCCTGGCGGGCCCACAAACCGGGTTTCTTGAGTGAGGGGTTCGGGAGGGCCGCCGGCCGGGTGCCACCGGTTGCGCCGCCGGCTTCCTGGCAAAGGAGGTGAGGCTGGCCCCACGCCCTGCCGGCGACCCTCCCGGCGCCCCTCCGCCTGCTTTCCGTCGTGAACGAAACGGAGCCGCTGTGATATCCCGACCCGTGCTATGGCACCTGCGCCGGCTGGCCTGCGCCGGCGCGCTGGCCGTCGTGCTGGTCGCCCTGCTCGCCGCCCCGGCGCTGGCGCAGGCCGCCGACCCGACCCTGTCGGGGGTGATTGACCGCATCCGCAACCTTTTGGTCGGGCTGCTGGCGGGCCTGGCGACGCTGTTCCTCACCGTCGGCGGGGTCCGCTACCTGTTTGCCGGCGGCGACCCCGGGCAGGTGGAGAAGGCCAAGATCACCTTGAAGTCGGCCGCGATCGGCTACGCCCTGGCGGCGCTGGCGACCCCGCTGGTCGGGTTGCTGAAGTACGTGGTCGGGGCCTGACGATGCGCCGCCTGCTGCGCCTCTCGATCGCCGGCCTGCTGGTCGTCGGCGGCCTGTGGCTTGCCGGCCCGGCCGCCGCCCAGCCGCCGCCCGGCACCCAGCCGGTGCCGCCGACCACCGCCCCGACACCAGCGGCCCCCGTCCCGCCGGTCACGGCGGCGGCCGCGCCGGCGCCCAGCCCGCCGGTCGGGCCGGGCCTGTTCGACGTCGCCGGGCGCATCCGCGAGGCGATCAACGGCTGGTTCCGCGACCTGGTCGCCAGCGCGCTGGACCCCACCCTGGACCTGGTCGGCCGCAGCGTGCTGGCCACCCCCGACCTGACCGCCCCCGGCGGCCGGGTGCGGGAGCTGTGGGGGACCTCGGCGGCGCTGGCCAACACCTGCTACGTGCTGCTGGTGGTGGCCGGCGGCCTGCTGCTGATGGCCCACGAGAGCCTGCAGACCCGCTACACGATGAAGGACGTCGCCCCCCGGCTGGTCGTGGGGATGGTCGCCAGCAACCTCAGCCTGCTGCTGGTCGGCCACGCGATCCAGCTGACCAACGCCCTCTCGGCCGCCCTGCTCGGCCAGGGCGTCCCACCCGAGCACGTCAGCGCCACCCTCAAGGCGATACTGGCCCCGCCGCTGGACGACCCGGACCTGCTGCTGGTGCTGGTCGCGCTGGTGGTGGTGGTGCTGGCGCTGGTGCTGGTGGGCTGCTACGTGGTGCGGGTGGCGCTGCTGGTGCTGCTGGTGGTCGCCGCGCCACTGGCGCTTGCCTGCCACGCCCTGCCGCAGACCGAGGAGCTGGCGCAGTGGTGGTGGCGGGCGACCGCGGCCTGCCTGGGCGTGCAGATCGGGCAGTCGCTGGCGCTGATCACCGCGCTGCGGGTCTTCTTCCAGGCCGACCGCGCGACCGTGCTGGGGCTCGGCCAGGCCCGCCTGGTCGACCTGCTGGTCGCGGTCTGCCTGCTGTGGCTGCTGGTCCGCATCCCCACCTGGGCGGGCCGGATGGTGTTCGCCGGCCGGCCCAGCACCCTGGTCGGCATCGCCAAGTCCTACGTCGTCTACCGGCTGCTGCGCCGCGGCCTGCGGACGGTGGCCGGATGAGCGGCGTGCGGATCCCGACGGACCCTTCATACTGCGCCTCTTTCGGGTGCTGGTTGGGTTCGTGGCTTGAGGCGGAAGGATGCGGCCGCCTGCGCTTGGTAGGCGGCCTCGGTCTTTGGATCCCAGGGGATGCACCAGCGGCCGCTGGGAGCCTGGCGTGCGGGCA
>DASYUT010000140.1 GCA_036000965.1 Actinomycetes bacterium | reverse complement strand
TCTGGCTCATCGTTCACACCGTCCTGGCGCTAGAGGGCCTGGTCCGGGCCGGGGCGCCGGCCCGGCCGATGGAGGCAGACCGCGCCAGCCTCCCACATGCGGCACCGCCCTGCACCGGATGCGCCCATCCATGCGAACCCGACCCGGCTGGCCGCCGGCTCAGGTCCGGGCGGCTCGGCGCCTCTACAATGGCGCGCGCCCACGACCGGAGCGCGCCGCGGCCTCCCGGCCACGCCGGCGGCGCGGCCCGGCCGCGTCTCGCCCGAAGGAGTACAGCCCGTGCTGGATGACGCCGTCGTCCGTCAGGTCCTGGCCGCCGCGCTCGCGACGGGCGGCGAGTGGGCCGAGGTCTACGTCGAGGACCGCCTCTCCCACTCGATCCGGCTCGACGACCGCAAGGTCGAGGAGCTGGTCACCGGCCGCGACCGGGGCGCCGGGGTGCGGGTGGTGCGCGGCACCTCGTCCGCCTACGCCTACACCAACCGCCTCGACCTCGACGCGCTGGCCGAGGCGGCCCGGATCGCCTCGGCCGCGCTGCGCGAGGACCGCCGGGTCGAGGTCCGCGACCTGCGCCGGCGCATCCCCGGGGTGACCCACCCGGTCAAGACCGACCCGTCAGCGGTCGAGCGGACCACCCTGGCCGAGCTGGTCCGCCGGGCCGACGACGAGGCCCGCGGCTACGACCCGGCCGTCACCCAGGTCACCGCCGGCTACGGCGACGTGCGCCAGCGGGTGTCCATCGCCAACTCCGAGGGGTTCACCACCGACGAGGAGCGGGTCCGGACCCGCTTCACCGTCCAGGTCGTCGCCGTCCGGGACGGCGTCGTCCAGACCGGGTTCGACGGCCCGGGCCGCTCCATGGGGTTCGAGCTGCTCGAGGAGTTCCCGCCCGAGCTGGTCGCCCGCCGGGCGGCCGAGCGGGCGGTCGCCATGCTGGCCAGCCAGCCGGCCCCGGCCGGGCAGATGCCGGTGGTGATCGCCGCGGGCAACGGCGGGGTGCTGTTCCACGAGTCGAGCGGCCACGGCATGGAGGCCGACCTGGTCGCCAAGGAAGCGTCGGTCTACACCGGCAAGCAGGGCAAGAAGATCGGGGTCTCGGCCTTCAACGGCGTCGACGACGCCACCGTGGAGGGCGGCTACGGCTCCTTCGCGTTCGACGACGAGGGCACCCCGGCCCAGCGCACCGTGATGTTCGAGGCCGGCGTCTGCACCAGCTACCTGACCGACCTGATCCGGGCCAGGCAGCTCGGCCAGCCGGCGTCGGGCAACGGCCGCCGGCAGTCCTACACCGACGTGCCGATCCCTCGGATGACCAACACCTACGTCCTGGCCGGCACCGACGACCCGGAGGAGATCATCAGGCAGACCAAGCGGGGGCTGTACGCCAAGTCGCTCGGCGGCGGTCAGGTCAACCCCGTCACTGGCGAGTTCGTGTTCGGGGTGGTCGAGGGCTACCTCATCGAGGACGGCCAGGTCGCCACCCCGGTGCGGGGCGCCAACCTGGTCGGTGACGGCCCCAGCGTGATCGCGGCGATCGACGCGCTCGGCGACGACTTCTCGGTCAAGGAGGGCGTGTGCGGCAAGGAGGGGCAGGGCGTGCCGGTCGGCAACGGCGCCCCGACCCTGCGCATCGCGCAGATGACGGTCGGCGGGACAGGAGGGTCGGCATGACGGTCGAGCTGGAGCGCGTCGTCGAGCGGTTGGCCGGGGAGGCCCAGGGCGACGAGGGCGTCGAGGCGTACGCCGAGCAGGTGACCGAGACGAGCGTGTCCGCCTACCAGGGCGAGGTCGAGCGGCTCACCTCGGCCTCGTCCAACGGCGTCGGGGTGCGGGTGGTGCGGGCGGGCCGGCTCGGCTACGCCTACACCGCCGACCTGTCGGACCGGGGCCTGCGCGAGTGCCTGGACGACGCGCGGGCCAACCTCGAGGTGTCCGGCGAGGACCCGGGCAACGTGCTGCCCGGGGCCGATACCTACGAGCGCCTCGACGGCATCTTCGACGTGAGGCATGCCGAGACGACCCCCGAGCGCAAGGTCGCCCTCGCCCTCGACCTGGAGGCGCGCACCCGGGCCGCGGACCCGCGGGTCTCGCAGGTCGAGTCGGCCGGGTACGGCGACGCGGTCGGCCAGGTGGCCATCGCCTCCTCGACCGGGGTGCTCGGCTCTTACGCAGTCACCCACGCCTACTGCTACTCGGTCGCCCTGGCCACCGAGGGCGGCCAGAGCCAGGTCGGCTACGGCGTCGACGCCAGGCGCGCCCTCGACGACCTCGACCCTGGCCCGGTGGCCGAGGAGGCGGCCAGGCGGGCGGTGCGCATGCTCGGCGCGGTCAAGCCGCCGACCCGGACCGTCCCGGTCGTGTTCGACCGCCAGGTCGCCCCCAGCCTGCTCGGCGTGCTGCTGTCCGGCCTGTCCGCCGAGGCGGTGCAGAAGCAACGCAGCCTGTTCGCTGACAAGCTGGGCGAGCGGGTCGGTGCGACCGGCCTCCAGCTCGTCGACGACGGCCGCCTGGTGGACGGCCCCGGCGCCGCCCCGTTCGACGGCGAGGGGGTCCCGACCCGCCGTACCGTGCTGATCGACGGCGGCGTGCTCCGCTGCTTCCTGCACAACACGGCCACCGCCGCCCGCGGCAAGACCACGTCCACCGGCAACGCCAGCCGGGGCTCGTTCAAGAGCACGCCGGGCGTCGCGCCCCACAACGTCTACCTCGCCCCGGGCGACGCCGACCAGGCCGGCCTGCTCGCGCGGGCCGGGGAGGGGCTGCTCGTCCAGGACGTCTCCGGCGTCCACTCCGGCGCCAACCCGGTCACCGGCGACTTCTCGGTCGGGGTGAGCGGGCTCTTGTTCCGCGACGGCGAGCTGGCCGAGCCCGTGCGCGAGGCCACGGTCGCCGCCCACCTGCTCGACATCCTCAAGGGGATCGTTGCGGTCGGCTCTGACCTCCGCTTCACGACCGGCTCGATCGGCGGCGCCAGCCTGCTCGTGGGGCAGATGACGGTAGCAGGCGCCTGACGTGGTGAGGCTCGCGACCCGTTCCTGGGGCAACGGCGACCCCGGGCGGCCGCTGGCCCTGCTCGTCCACGGGGTCACCTCGTCGTCGCGCACCTGGTGGCGGGTGGGGCCGGCGCTCGCCGAGCGGGGCTTCCGGGTGCTCGCGGTCGACCTGCGCGGCCACGGCGAGAGTCCCCGGGGGGCCATCGGCCTCGGCCCGGCCGACCTGGCCGCCGACGTGGCCGAGACGGCCGCCGCCGGGGCGGACGGATCGGTGGACAGCCGGGCAGCGGTCGACCTGCTGGTCGGGCATTCGCTTGGCGCCCTCGTCGCGCTCGCGCTGCTCGGAGGGCGGCCCGGCTTCGCCAGCCGGGTCGTGCTCGAGGACCCACCCGGCCCGAACGGCATCGACTGGGCCGGTCTGGCGGACGGGATCGAGCAAGACGTCGGCCGTGCCCTGCGCGAGCCCGAGGTGCTCCGGGGCGAGCTGGAGGCGGCCAACCCGGCCTGGGCGCCCGGAGAGGCCGGCCGCCGCGTGGCCGACCTGGCCGCCTGCGACGCGGCCACGGTCGCAGCCACCCTCCGCGCCCGGATGCCGTTCGACCTGGCCGGCATGGCCGCCCTCGTGGACGTCCCGGTTCTGCTGGTGCTGGCCGAGGAGGCGCTCGGGTCCAACCTGGTCGGTACCGACCGCAAGGCGCTGGTGCGCGCGCTGCGCCAGGGCACGACCCGTGAGCTGCCCGCCGGCCACAGCGTCCACCGAGAGGCCCTGTCCGGCTGGCTACGGAGCCTCGACGACTGGCTCGCCGTCCCCGCCGCGTCCTGAGCTGTCCAGTTCGCGGGCGGACGGCCGGGCGGTGGGCGGACGGCCGGCCGAGTGAGTGGCCGGCCGGTCGAGTGAGTGGCCGGCCGGGCGGTGGGCGGCCGGCCGGATAGGCGGGCGGCTGGTCGGGTGGGTATGCGGGCGGCCGGGGCGGTCGGTCGGGTGGAAGGGTTGGGTATCCGGGTGGTGGGCGGCTCTGGGTGGGTACGCGGGGCGGCCCTGGGTGGGTGCATGGCTCGGCTGCCCGCTCAGCCGCACCCCGAGGCACCGCCCGGGCCGGCTTGGCGGCCAGGGCCCGGTCACTGGTCACTCGACGGTGCCCGCCTCGCGCAGGCCGGCCAGCTCGCCGGCGGTGAAGCCCCAGTCGGCGAGCGCCTCGCCGGTGTGCTGGCCGGGCACGGGCGTCCGGCCGGGCGGCGCGCACGGCGTGCGGCTGAAGCGGGGCGCCGGCGCGGGCCGCGGCCCCTCCGGGGTGTCGACGAAGGTCCCCCGGTACCGGTTGTGCGGGTGCTCCGGGGCCTCGGCGGGGGAGAGGACCGGGGTCAGGCAGGCGTCGCCATCCCCGGCGAGCCGGCACCACTCGTCGCGCGTCCGGGTCCGGATCACGGCCGCGAAGCGCTCCCGCAGCTCCGGCCACCGGTCCCGGTCCGCCTGGACAGGCAGGTCACGAGCTTCGCCCAGCCCGAGCCGCTCGAGCAGCTCCCGGTAGAACCCGGGCTCCAGCGCGCCCACCGACACGTACCCGCCGTCGCTGGTCTCGTAGACGCCGTAGAAGGGGGCGCCGCCGTCGAGCAGGTTCACGCCGCGCTCCCAGCGCCAGAGCCCAACCGCCGCGAGCTCGTGGAACAGCGTCGTGAGCAGCGCCGCGCCGTCGACCACGGCCGCGTCGACCACCTGGCCCCGGCCCGACCGTCCCGCCTCGAGCAGGGCGCAGACGACCCCGAAGGCGAGCAGCATGCCACCGCCGCCGAAGTCCCCGACCAGGTTCAGGGGCGGCACGGGAGCCTCGCCGGCACGGCCGATGGGGTGGAGCGCCCCGGCCAGGGCCAGGTAGTTGATGTCGTGCCCGGCCGTGCGGGCGAGCGGGCCGTCCTGGCCCCAGCCGGTCATCCGCCCGTACACGAGCCGGGGGTTGCGGGCCAGGCAGGCGTCGGGCCCGATGCCGAGGCGCTCGGCCACCCCGGGCCGGAACCCCTCGAGCAGCACGTCGGCCGAGGCGGCGAGCCGCAGCACCACCTCGGCCCCGCCCGGTCGCTTCAAGTCGACCGCCACCGACCGCCGTCCCCTGGCCAGCACGTACGGGTGGGCGGCGGGGGACGAGGCGGGCCGGTCGACCCGGAGCACCTCAGCTCCCATGTCGGCCAGCAGCATGGCGCAGAACGGACCCGGTCCGATCCCGGCCACCTCCACGACCCGGACTCCCTCGAGTGGCCCCATGCGCATCCTCGCTCCCGTCGACGGCGCCGCTGTGCCGGCGTCCCGCTGGACGTCGAGTGTGCCGAGCCTCCGCGCCGGCCGCATCCCCGGTCCCGGGCAGGCTGTGAGGGCGCGGTGACACCGGCGCCGCCGCCGGGCGGCCGGGACAGCCGGGGTCGCCGGGATGGTGCAGGTGTGGCCGGGGTGGTCGCGGGTGCCGCCGCGGCGGGCGGCTACATCTCGTCCGAGGGCTGTGCATCTCGTCCGAGGGCTGCCGGGCGTTGCCCGGCGGCGCCCTGGTCGCCGACACTGGCGGCAGGGCGGGGCGGCCCGGCCCCAGATCCGCGACGAGACCGGCTATCGCGTGCTCGGCAGCGCCGGCGAGGAGATCGCCGACCTCGCCAAGCATCTCGCGTAGCGGGGCAGCACGAGCAGGTGGCGCTCGCCTAGCTGCGCACGGTCGTGAGCAGCAGCACGAAGATGCTCCCGGCGATGAGGCGGTACCAGATGAACGGCCACAGGGTGCGAGTGCGGAGCAGCCGCAGGAGGCCGGACACAGCCACGAAGCCCGCGATCGCGGCGGCCAGGAACCCGGCCACGAGCTGCCCGGTCGGCTCCGACGCAGTGGCCAGGTCAGGGACCTTGAGGATGCCGGCGCCGAGGATGGCCGGGATCGACAGCAGGAACGAGAAGCGGGCGGCCGCCTCCCTGGACACCCCTTGGAACAGGCCCGCCGAGATGGTGATGCCGGAGCGACTGGTGCCCGGGATCAGCGCGAGGGCCTGGGCCAGCCCGATGCCGAGCGCCTTGACGGTGGGCAGGCGCTCGACCTCCTCCTCGGCGCTCTCGGTCCTGGCCCGCGTGGAGATCGCGCCTCGGCGATGGTGGATCTCGGCGCGGGTGGACGGCGCCCGCCTGACCCCGTTCTCCGGGTAGGCGACGGGCACGGCAAGGGCGGTGCTGCGCTTGGCGTACAGCTCGGCCGCGACGAGCACGACAGTGGTCAGCATGAGCCAGATCGAGGCCCGCAGCGGCTTGCTCGTCTGCCCGTCGGCCCAGTCCGACAGCACGTAGCCGAGTGCAGCGGCCGGGACCGAGGCGGTCGCCAGCAGCACGAGCAGCCGGCGCTTGACGGCGGCCACCCCTGGGCCGAGCCGGCCCGGGGCGACCAGGCTCAGTACGAAGCTCCACAGGTCGCGGGCGAAGTAGGCGACCACGGCGGCGAGCGTCCCGAAGTGCAGGAGGATCTCGAACGACAACGCCGGCGGGGGATAGCCGAGCAGCCGCGGGACGATCGCGAGATGGGCGGACGACGAGATGGGCAGGAACTCGGTGAGTCCCTGGACGATGCCGAGGACGATCGCGCGGAGCACGGAGGTGGGTCGCCTTTCAATTTCGACGGATGACCGGGGAAGTATCGCACCGTGAGCGGTACGACCGGGGCTGGAAGTAGGCCGATGTTCCCCGAGCGGGCGGCGGCCGAGGGTCGTGGTCGACAGGCCCGGGAGGTGGTGGAGCCGCAGGCACGCGCGGCTGGCTCGGCCCGACTCGGGCGGCCGGTCAGTAGGGCGAGGTCGTCAGGGCGAGGTCGTCGGCCGGCAGCTCGAGCAGGTGGAGCTGGTCGACGACCGCGTCCGGGTCGCCGTCCCAGTCCATCCTCAGGAGCTGGCCGCCGCCCGCGCCGGCCGACGAGCAGCGGTGTCAGCCGGGCAGTTACGGGCTGGCCGGGGCCTGTACCAGCGTGATCGAGCGGCCGGCGCGGGCGGCGGCCAGCTCCTCGGCGCCGCGGGCGCTGACTCCGACGACAACCAGGGCCGCGCGGCCCTGGTCACCGGGCACGACCCGCAGCACCGGGGCTGCGGTCAGCACGGTCGTCGCCGTGCCGCTAGATGCGGCCAGGACGTCGACCCGGTCGCCGGGGACCAGGGGACCGGCCTCGACCCCGTCGCCGACCACGAGGGCGAACCCGCGCAGGCCGGGGGCGGCCGGTGCCGCGCCGAGGCCCCGCCGTGTGAGCAGGTCACCCTGGCGCAGCGCGACCGCCAGGGGAGCGTCCGGTGGTGGCCCGGGCGTGAGCGCGTCGGCGGGCACCGCGTCGGCGGGCAGGCGGGCCTGGCGGAGGTCGGCCGCGGTGGGGACCGCCCCGGCGGCCAGGTCGCGCGCGGCCACCAGCACGACCCGCTCGCCCGCGCCTGCGGGCGCCGGCACGGGCCGCGCCCCGCCCGCGGCGAGCACGCCCGAGACGATGGCGAGCAACACCGCCCCGAGCCCGGCCACGACCTGGCGGGGCGCCGGCCACCGTCGCCTTCGGCCCCGCGGCCGCCACGGGCGTCCGCCGCCGTTCGCCCGGCCTCCCCGGCGGTCTCCGCCGTCCCCCCGGTCCCACCTGCGGCCGTCGCCGTCCCCCCGTACCCACCGGCGGCCTCCGCCGTCCGCCCGGACCCGGCCTCCCGGGTCCCGCCGGTCCCACCGGCGGCCTCCGCCGTCCGCCCGTGGTGCCACGGTCACACCTGCCCGTGGTGCCACGGTCACACCTCGAAGCGAGCCCCGGTCAGAGCGGTCGCGCACGGGCAGGACCGCTCGCCGGGTATGGCGGGCAGCAGCGAGAACAGCAGGTCCCTGAGCTTCGCGTTGTTCTCCTCGAACACCCGCACGACCTCGGCGTGGGAGACCGGCGCAACGCCCGGCATCCCCTCCAGGCCGACGTCGTAGTCAGTGATGAGTGAGACGTTGACGTAGCAGATCTCGAGCTCCCGAGCGAGGAGCGCCTCCGGGTAGCCGGTCATGTTGATGACCTTCCAGCCGGCCTCCTGGAACCACCTCGACTCGGCTCTGGTCGAGAAGCGGGGGCCCTGGATCACGACCATGGTCCCACCGTCGTGGGCGGTGATGCCCTGCTCCTCGGCCTTCTTGATGGCGAGGCCGCGCAGCTCTGGGCAGTACGGGTCGGCCGCGGCGATGTGGGTGGTCTCGGGGCCGTCGTAGAACGTGTCGGCCCGGCCCCAGGTGCGGTCGACGATCTGGTCGCAGATGACGAAGTGGCCGGGGGCGGCCTCGGCCTGCAGGGAACCGGCCGCGCAGGGCCCGACGACCCGGGTGACACCCAGCTCCTTCATGGCCCACAGGTTGGCCCGGTAGTTGATGCGGTGCGGCGGGTACTGGTGCTGCCGGCCGTGACGGGGCAGGAAGGCGACTGCGCGCCCGTCGACCTCGCCGACCGCCACCTTGTCGGAGGGGTCGCCGTAGGGGGTCGAGACCTTGTGCTCGGTCACCCCGTCGAGGAACGAGTAGAAGCCCGAGCCGCCGAAGACCCCGAGCTCAGCCGTTGGAAGGGCCATGCCGTGCACACCTCTTCTCTGGCGGGAGTCCCGAGGGGGGAGCCCGCAAGCACCCGCCGGGCCGGTTCCGGCTCCGGTCAGGGCCGCCGGTCGGCGGCAGCGCGCATGGTACCGAAGGCCCGGGCACGGGCCGAACCGCTGTCCACAAGCCACGTACGAGCTTGTGTACCCCACAGCTTCGTGAGCGCCGCGTAGTCGAGACCCAGGCTCAGCGCGCCGATCTAGTCGGGCTCAGCGACGACGAGCTCCTTCGGCGGATGGCGCAAGAACGGCGGGCGATCATGACCAACAACGTCAAGGATTTCATGCCACTCGCCAGCCGCGCGGCTCTGGGGGCCGACGACCACTATGGCCTGTTGCTCACCTCCGACAAAAGCATGCCGAGGCGCGGCGATGCCATCGGCCGCTTCGTCGCTGCGCTGGATGCGTTCCTGCAATGCCACCAGGGCGAGGACAGCTACTGCAACCAGGTCCAGTGGCGCAGCGCCCTGAGCCCGCGCGCAAGCCAATGAGGGTGTCCGTGCTGCTCGGTTGGCTGGCATGCGTGGAGCGACACCGGAGATGGGGTGAACGGTGACACGAACGTGCACACGACGGTGGGCTGCCGCGCAGCCGAGGGTGGTATCGCCGGCCAAAGCCTGGTCCGCCAACATCGTGTCCGCCGCTGTCACCACGATCGTGCCGTCGGCTCTGTTCAGGCAGGCACGAAGGATCATCGCCGACGGTGCCCGACGGCTTGGCCAGCCGGCCTGGTGACAGGGCTCGGGTCCGCATCACCGGGGGTGGATAGGCGAGAGGTCCTTGTGTGTGGTGCTGCGGAACCAAGGGTCCGGGTGCCTGGGTTGGCCAGCGCCGGCTGGCAGGGGTCCGAGCCCCGGTGAGGCAGGGGCGCGTCGAGTGGACCCGGCCGTCTGCCAGGCTCACAATGGCAGGCCGGCCTCCAGGTGTGCCATGGCGGCGTCCAGCAGCGCGAAGATGTCGGCTGTCGGGTCCTCGGCCGCGGTGAGCATCGCGGCCAGGCCCACCCCGATCACCGCGCCGGCGAAGCTGCGCACGGCCAGCTCGTTGGGGCGTCGCCCGACCCGCTCGGCCACCACCTCGGCGAGCAGCTGGACCGTCTGGGCGAGCCCGTCCAGCGCGCCCGCGCGCAGCTCAGCCACCGACAGGATCAGCGCTTGGCGTTCTCGCTCCTGCGCCAGCTGCTCGGCGGACAGCGCGGCGAACACCTGGTGGAATGCGCGCCGCAGGGCGGTGATTGGACCCAGCTCGGCCGGCTGGGCCTTGAACGCCGCCACGATTAGCGGGTCGTACTCGTCGGTGAGGACCACGGCTTCCTTGGTCAGGAAGTAGCGGAAGAAGGTGCTGGGGGAGATCTCGGCCGCCTCGGCGATCTGCTCCACGGTGGTGGCCTCATAGCCCTGCGTCTGGAACAGCCGCAGGGCGTGCTGGCGGATCGCCGCGCGGGTCTTGGCCTTCTTGCGCTCGCGCAACCCGACCGGTGCTCGAGCGTCCCCCTCAGACAACAACGTCCCCCTCAGACAACAACGTCCGCCTCCGATGCTGCTGGTTCGGTCTCCGGAGCCGCGAGCGTGGCGGCCCGCCGGGGCAGGAACACCAGCGTGAGCACGATACCCGCCACCGCCAGGCCGCCGCAGGTCCACAGCAGGGTGTCCATGCCGTGCACGAACGCGGCGCGCACCGAGTCCAGCAGCAGGGCCGAACCGAGCTGCTGGGCGACCGCGACCCCGGCGGCGGCGCTGTCGCGCACCACCTCGGCGAGCTGCGGGGGCAGGCCGGTCACGTCCAGCCGGGCGTGGTAACCGGCGTTGAGGACCGAACCCAGCACCGCCACGCCGATGGTGGCGCCGACCTGGCGCACCGCCAGGATCAGGGCGGAGCCCGCCCCGCTGCGCTCGGTCGACAGCGCGCTCAGCGCGGCGTCGATCGCCGTCGGCAGCACGAACCCCAGCCCAGCGCCGAGCACCGCGATCCAGGTGAGCGTGAACCCGTCGCTGGTGTGCAGCCCGGTGGTCGCCCCGGCGCCAAGCCCGGCGGCCAGCAGCGTGAACCCCAGCGCGACGGTGGCCTTGGCGCCGATCCGGGGCGCGAGCCGGTCGGCCGTCTGGGCACCGACCAGCAGCCCGCCGATCAGCGGCAGCAACCGCAGGCCGGTGCCGAGCGCGTCGGTGCCGCGGACCGCCTGGAAGTACTGCGGTACCGCAAACAGCAGCCCGAACATGGCGAACGTCACCACGGTGGCCAGCAGCGTGCCCCAGGTGAAGCTGGCCGAGCGAAACAGCGTCAGGTCGACCAGCGGCTGGCCGGCGGGGCGGCGGGCGACCCGCCGCTCCCAGACCACAAACGCCGCCAGTAGCAGCGCCCCGGCCAGCATCGCGACCAGCGCGGCGGTGTCCCCCCAGCCGTGCTGGCCGGCTTCGATGGCGCCGTAGGTCAGCCCGGCCAGGCCGAGGCTGGAGACGACGATGCCGACCAGGTCCAGACGGGGACGCTGCAGGCTACGAGACTCCGGGAGCAGCACGCTCACGGCCAGCAGCGCCAGCGCGATCACCGGTCCGTTGATCAGGAACACCGAGCCCCACCAGTAGTGGGTCAGCAGCCAGCCGCCCAGGATCGGGCCGATCGGGAACGCCACGAAGGTGGCGCCCAGCATGATCGTGATCGCCCGTTGCCGCTCCTGCTCCGAGAACAGCACCGGCAGCACCGACAGCGACAGCGGGATGATGGCGGCCGCGCCGAGCCCGAGCAGCGCGCGAGCGGCGACCAGCTCCCCCGCCGAGGAGGCGTACGCGCAGGCCAGCGAGGCGGCCCCGAACACCAGCAGGCCGCCGAGCAGCAGCTTCTTGCGGCCGAAGCGGTCGCCGAGCAGGCCCGCCGGCAGCAGCAGCGCCGCCAGCACCAGGCTGTAGGCGTCCACGATCCACTGCAGCTGGGCGGTGGAGGCGTGTAGATCGGTGGCGAGGGTGGGCAGGGCCAGGTTGAGCACCGTCAGGTCCAGCCCGACCACCAGCACGCTGAGGGAGAGCGCGCCGAGCGCCCACCACCTGCGAGCATCGGAAGCCTTCATGGTAGTCACCAGCTTTCGGTAGTGGCATCTGAGAGGGAGTATCTCGGAAGAGCTAGTAACTATCAATATGCTGTGTCACCCATATTGCCAGTGCAGGCTGCGGGCGGGTCGCGCTCCGCTCAGGGAGGACGGCGCATTGGTGGAGCAGTCGATCGGTCATCTGGCCAACGCCTGGTCGTTGCGCCGCTGGCGGGGCTGGTTCTACCGCCTCCAGACGTCTTCCGCGCTGCCGCGGCGCTGGTCTGCCTCGGCCGGTGGCTGCACCGGGTCCCCGCCTGAAGAAGCATCGCGGACACCCTCAATCAGGGCAGTCCACGGCCAAGTCGAACGACCATCACTCTCGGTTCGAACTGGTGTCCGAGTGGCCCAGACGCTCTCCTATGGCCCAGACGCTTTCCTATTCGAACCAGGAGGAGATGCGGGTTCGGGTCGCAGGGCTGGCCAAGGCGGGCGGCTGGGGATTGACCGCTTCACCTCTTGAGGGCTAGCACACACTAAGTCGGGTAGTCGGGTCCTGGGGTCGCCCAGCAGTGAGCAGGCTGGAAATCCCCACCCTTCGCGGCGGGGACGACGTCAAGCGCTCTTCTCGGCCGGCTTCGACGAGGTGGATCCGGAGGACGGGGACCCAGAGGACGAGCCGGACCCCGACTCCGAGCCGCGGCGGGAAGAGGTGGCCGCGGGCTTCGCGTCCTTGGCAGCCGACTCCCTGGCACCCGACTCCCTGGCACCCGACTCCCTGGCAGCCGACTCCCTGGCAGCCGACTCCCTGGCAGCCGACTCCCTGGCAGCCGACTCCCTGGCAGCCGACTCCCTGGCACCGCCTTCCGAGGCGCCCGCCTTGGCGCGGGAGTCGGTGCGGTAGAAGCCCGACCCCTTGAACACGATGCCGATGGGGGCGTACACCTTGCGCAGCTTGCCGCCGCACACGGCGCATGTGGCCAACGGCGCTTCGGACATGGACTGCACCACTTCGACGTGCTCGCCGCACTCGGTGCAGGCGTACTCGTAGGTCGGCATCGACGCTCCTGGGAGAGAACACGAGCTGGCGCCACCCAGGCGGCCGCTCGGTGAACGATTGTAGCAATCCCGGGTCGGGGCCCGAGGGTGACGCTCGCTCTCACGCTCGCCACCGTCGCCGGGATAGGCTATAACCCTTTCAAGGGTTCTTGACCTATCGACCGATTCTGGACCGGAGTCGCCGGCCGGGTGACAACCAGGGGGGCTGGGGGCTTGTCGCTGCGGTCTCGCCTCACGCTGTTCTTCGTCGTGATCGTGGTGGTACCGGTGGCGGCGATGACGCTGTGGCAGTTGCGCGTCGCGGCCGCGACCGCGGCCCACTACGAGCGCGAGGCGCTCGCGGTCGACGGGCACGCAGCCGGGCTCACCCTGCGCGCCCAGGGCAGGCATGCGTCGGAGGCGGCCCGGCTGCTGGCCGGGAGCCCGGAGGTCCAGGCGGCGCTGGTCCGGCCGGACCGGCGCGCGCTCCAGGCCGTGCTCGACCGGGGCGAGTTCGCCGACCTGCTCGTCGCCGTGACCGGCGCGCACGGGGAGCTGCTGGCCCACCGTGGCCGGACCGAGCCCAACCTGCTGGCCGACGTGCCCGTGCCCCGGCTCGAAGCCCTGCTCGGGTCGGCGCCGGCCGGCCGCGACAGCGGCCTCCTGCAGCGCCAGAGCGTGCCTGTCGAGCGCCGCGACTGCCGCGCCGACCGGTGCCTGATGGGCACCGTGGTGGCCGGCGTCTGGCTGGATGTCCTGGAGCTCGGCCGCCTGCGCCCCGACCGGGGCCAGGGCGCGGACCTCACCTTCGTGGTCGGGGGCCGCCCGGTGGCGAGCACCCTCACCTGGATGACCGGCCGCGACCGGGTGCCAGTGGCCGACCAGCCCCGGGGCGGCGAGCTCGCCGGCCGCCGGGTGCTCGCCTCGACCGGCTGGCTCTCGGCCACGCCCGGTCAGGAGGCGAGGCTGCTGGTCACCGCGATCGACGGCACGGCCGCCGGTGCGGTCGACACCCGGCTGGTCGCGCTGGTCCTGCTCCTCCTGGTGGCCGCTGGTCTGATCGCGACGCTGCTCGGCGCGACCCTGGCCCGGCTGCTGTCCCAGCCCCTCCGCGAGCTCGCCGATCAGGCCCGTTCCATCGCCAAGGGGAACTTCGCGAGCCCGCCTTCGGCCGTGCGCTCAGGCGGGGAGGTGGGGGAGCTGGCTCGTGCCTTCGACAGCATGCGGGTCGAGCTGGGGGAGTACCTGGCCGCCCTGCGAGCCAGCCGGGACGAGCTGTCCCGGTCGATGACCCGCCTCGGCCAGACCCTCTCGTCAACGCACGACCTGCCCAAGCTGCTCGAGGTCGTGCTGGAGGCGGCCGTGCGGGCATGCCGGGCACGGGCAGGGAGCGTGCTGCTGCTCACCACCGACCGGGCTGCCCTCGTGCGCCAGGCCACCTACGGGCTTGCCGACCGGGAGCTGGCCGGCCGCATCGCGGTCGGGCAGGGCGTGGCCGGGTCGGTGGCAGCCACCGGCAAGCCGATGGTGGTCTCGGCCCCGCCCGAGGTCCGCCGCGTCTCCTCCCAGGTGAGCGTCCCGCTCCTGGCTCAGGGACGCGTGCTCGGGGTGCTGAACGTCTACGACCGGGAGACGGGCGAGGCGTTCACGCTCGCCGACGCCGGCGCCCTGGCCGACTTCGCCGTCCAGGCCGCCGTCGCCATCGAGAACGTCCAGCTCCACGAGGAGGCCGAACGCCTGTCGCTGACCGACGCGGTGACCGGCACGTGGAACTACCGCTACTTCGAGCGCCGCTTCGAGCAGGAGCTCGAGCGCTCCCGCCGCTTCGACCGGTTGTTCGCCCTCCTCATGCTCGACGTGGACCACTTCAAGCTGGTCAACGACCGCCACGGGCACCAGCGCGGCGACGAGGTGCTGATGGAGCTGGCTCGCCGGATCGTCTCCAGCGTGCGCGACATCGACACGTTCGCCCGCTACGGCGGCGAGGAGTTCGTGCTCATCCTGCCCGAGACCAACCTGGCCGGCGGGATCGCCACGGCCGAGAAGCTCCGTGACCTCGTCAACGCCCGGCCGTTCACCGACCGGCCAGGGGACGGGGGCGTCCGCCTGACCCTGTCGATCGGGGTCGCGTGCTACCCAGAGCACGCGCGCTCCACCAGCGACCTGCTGCGGGCGGCCGACGACGCCATGTACGAGGCCAAGAGCCGGGGCCGCGACCGGGTCGTGGTCGCGGGCGCGGCGGCGGCCCCGACCAGGGCGCGGCGGCGGCCCACCCCGATCCGTCCGGCCCGGGTCGAGTAACAGGCTGCGCCAAGAGGTGGAGCCGGACTGGCGAGCTTGTCTTGGTCGCGAGCGGCATGCGCCTGCATTCAGTAGCATCGCCTCATCGACGATGCGCAGGCTCGGGGGGTCGAAACCACATGCTCGGAGGGTCGACGTGAACGTACGCAAGGCCGTCATTCCTGCGGCGGGGCTCGGGACCCGGTTCCTGCCCGCCTCGAAGGCACAGCCCAAGGAGATGCTCCCGGTCGTCGACAAGCCGGCGATCCAGTACGTGCTCGAGGAGGCGGTCCGGGCCGGGCTCGAGGACATCCTGATCATCACCGGCCGCGGCAAGGGCGCGATCGAGGACCACTTCGACCGCGCCTGGGAGCTCGAAGGGGTCCTCGCCGAAAAGGGCGACAGGGAGAAGCTGGCCGAGGTCCGAGCCATCTCTGACCTGGCCGAGATCCACTACATCCGCCAGAAGATGCCGCTCGGGCTCGGGCACGCGATCAGCGTGGCCGAGCAGCACGTGGGCGACGAGCCGTTCGCCGTGCTGCTCGGCGACGACCTGATCGGCGAGGACGAGAAGCTGCTGGCCGAGCTGGTGAGCTCCTTCGAGCGCCACGGGGCGAGCGTGATCGCGGCCATGGAGGTCGAGCCGTCGCAGATCAAGGCCTACGGCGCGATCGCGCCCGGCGACGAGGTCGAGCCCGGCCTGTACCGGGTGGCCGACATCGTCGAGAAGCCCGACCCGGACGAGGCCCCGTCCAATCTCGCGTCCATCGGCCGCTACGTGCTCCACCCCGACGTCTTCGACGCTCTGCGGGAGACCAAGCCCGACAAGAAGGGCGAGATCCAGCTCGTCGACGCGCTGAAGCGTCTCACCCAGGCCGGGGAGGCGGGCGTGAACGCGATGGTCTTCACCGGCAAGCGCTACGACGTGGGGGACAAGAACGACTACCTGCGGGCCACCGTCGAGCTGGCCAGTCGCCGGGAGGACGTCGGCCCCGGGTTCATGGCGTTCCTGCGCCGGTTCATTGCCGAGGCCGAGCAGGCCGAGCCCTGCCGCCACTGATGTCCGCCCGCTTCCCGCCCGCCCGGCCGAACCCGCCCGGCCTGCTCCCGTTCGGGGAGGCCAGGGCGCGGGTGCTCGAACGGGTGCGGCCCCTGCCGGCCCGGGACGTGCCCCTGGGCGACACGCTCGGCTGCGTGCTGGCCGAGGACGTGCGCGCCGGCGAGGATCTGCCTCCGTTCGCCAACTCCTCCATGGACGGCTTCGCGGTCCGCTCAGCCGACCTGGACGGGGCGGGGGAGGAATCCCCGGTGCCGCTCCGGGTGGTGGGGGAGGTGTTCGCGGGCACGGCCCGCCTGCCGGTGGTCCAGCCGGGGACCGCGGTGCGGATCATGACCGGCGGCGCCCTGCCGCCCGGGGCCGACGCGGTCGTCCCGGTCGAGCAGGCGACCGTGGAAGGTGACGAGGTGCTCGTCCGGTCGCAGCAGGGGGAGCGCGCCTTCGTGCGCGAGGCCGGCGAGGACGTGCGCGCCGGCACGGTCGTGCTGGAACGCGGGCGGGTGGTCGACCCCGCCGCGGTCGGCATGCTCGCGTCGGTCGGGCGGCGCTCCGTGCCGGTCCACCCCCGCCCGCGCGTCGCGGTGGTCTCCACCGGCGACGAGCTGGTCGACCCGGGAGAGCCGCTCGGGCCCGGCCAGATCCGCGACTCGAACTCGTGGCTGCTGGTCGCTCAGTCCCATCTGGCCGGAATGGAGGCGTTCCGCTGCGGCCGGCTCCACGACGACCCAGCCGCTCTGCGCAGGGGCTTCGCACTGGCCGCGGCCGAAGGGGACTTCGTGCTCACCTCGGGAGGGGTGTCCGTAGGCGACCGCGACCACACCAAGCGGGTGCTGGCCGAGCTCGGAGACGTCGAGCTGTGGCGGGTGGCGATGCAGCCGGGCATGCCCCAGGCGTTCGGCCTGGCCGCGGGAACGTGGCTGTTCGGGCTGCCCGGCAACCCGGTGTCGTGCTTCGTGGTGTTCGAGATGCTGGTGCGACCGGCGCTGCGCCGGCTCGCCGGCTACCCGGCCGACCGCCTGGACCGGCCCCGGGTCGCGGCCCGGCTGGGCGAGCCGGTGCTGAGCCCCAAGGGCAAGGTCTCGTTCCTCCGTGTGCGCCTCGACGTCGCGGGCGACGTCCTCCTGGCCACCCTGACCGGCGACCAGGGCTCCGGGGTGCTCAGCTCGTGCACGGGCGCCGACGGCCTCGCGGTCGTGCCC
The DNA here is from genome assembly GCA_036000965.1 of Actinomycetes bacterium. Classification (NCBI taxonomy): domain Bacteria; kingdom Bacillati; phylum Actinomycetota; class Actinomycetes; species Actinomycetes bacterium. The sequence continues at coordinate 51,755 of DASYUT010000140.1, read as the reverse complement.
GAGGAGGCCGACCAGCTCCCCGCTGGCGCTCCGGTCCAGGTCGTGCTGCTCCGCGAGGACCTGGCATGGGTGACCTGACCCCGGACGGCTCCGAGCCCGGGGCGGGGCTCACCCACCTGGGCCCGACCGGGGCGGCCAGGATGGTCGACGTGTCGGCCAAGCCCGAGACCCGGCGTGAGGCGGTGGCGGGCTGCCGGGTCCTGCTCGCCCCGGCAACGCTCGAGCTGCTCGCCTCCGGCGGGCTGCCCAAGGGGGACGCGCTCGCGGTGGCCAGGGTGGCTGGGATCATGGGGGCCAAGCGCACTCCCGACCTGATCCCGCTCTGCCACCCGCTGCCGCTCACCGGGGTCGAGGTCGACCTCGCGGTCGAGGCGGACGCCGTCGCGATCACCGCCACCGCCCGGACCACCGGCCGGACCGGGGTGGAGATGGAGGCGCTGACCGCGGCCGCCACCGCCGCCCTGGCCCTCTACGACATGGTCAAGGGCGTGCAGCGGGACGTCCGCATCGACGACCTGCGCCTCCACGCCAAGCGGGGCGGCCGCTCCGGCGACTGGGAGCGCCGGTGACCGGGGCGGGCGCACCCCGGGCGGCGCGAGCGTGGGAGGAGCGCCGGTGAGGCTCGACGGCATCCGGGTGGCGGTGCTCACCGTGAGCGACCGGGTCGCCGCGGGGGTCCGTGACGACGCCGGGGGCGGCGCGCTCTACGGGCTCGTCGAGGGAGCCGGCGGGGAGGTCGTCGCCCGCGGCGTGGTGCCTGACGAGCGGGCGGCGGTCGGCGCCGCCATCCGCCGCATGGCGGCCGAGGCCGACGTGGTGCTCACCACCGGCGGGACTGGGCTCGGCCCGCGCGACGTGACTCCCGAGGCCACCCGGGACGTGCTCGACCGGGAGGCGCCCGGCATCGCCGAGGCGCTGCGGCACGCCAGTCTTGCGATCACTCCGTTCGCGATGCTGTCCCGGGCCACGGCCGGCCTGGCCGGCCGGACGCTGGTGGTCAACCTGCCCGGCAACCCCAAGGCGGTCGGCGAGGAGTGGGCGGTGCTCGCCGGCGTGCTGGGCCACGCCGTCGCGACGGCCCGCGGGCCGGTGCCGGACGCGAGCCACGAGGCACCCGGCACCTGACCGCCGGCACGCTCCGACCGCGCCGGATCGGCGCGCCGGTGGCCCTTTACGGTGTCACGGGGTCCCGGATCGGATACATTTGGCCCGCGTCGGTCTTCCCCCGGCAATCGGACCCGCCCGATGGAAGGTGGCAGCGTGAGCCTTGTCCTCCTCGCCACCGTGATCGTCATCTGGGCGTCCCTGCTCCTGCCGCTCATCTTCCGCGACCGCTCGACCTGGCCGTCCCGCCAGGCCCCCGCCCGGACGGTGCCGGGCGACCCCGCCGCCGTCACGGCCCTCCGCGGCCGGGCAGTCTGGCGCCCGGCCGCGAGCCCTCCGCGCGACCGGGGCCGCCGCGGACTCCGGCGCGGCCCGCGTGACCGCCGGCTCCAGCCCGCCCACGGCCGGGCTGCCCACCCCAGCAGGGCTCGGTCGACCCGCGGCCAGGCCGGGGGCCGCAGCGGGGCGCGGCCGGGCCTCGGCGCGGCGGCCCGCAGGGCGGTGCTCCGCCGCCGTCGCCTGCTGGTCCTGCTGGTCGCGGCCGCGCTGGCTGCGCTCCTGCCTGCGATCACGCTCGGGGGGACCTGGCGGCCCGTTGCGGCGGCGGCGGGTACGCTGCCAGCCGCCTACCTGGCCGCGCTCGCCGCATCCGCCACGCACCGGAGGCGCGCGGCCGCCGGGCCCGGGCGCTCCCCCCGATCCCTCCACGCCATCCACCGACGCCGTAGGCGCCGAGGTCGACCAGCACGGCCAGGAACCTCCACGACCAGCCCCATCCGGTTGCGGGGCACGTTCACGCCCCTCCCCGGGCCGGCCGCGCCCGAGCCGGACCGGCTCGAACCGGCCGCGCTGGTCCGAGGCCTGCGGGCCTGGCGCGCGTCCCGGGCGGGGGCGGACAACGGCGCCGACCGGTGGGCGGCGCTCCTGCCTGGCCACGCGCCACCGTCAGCCGAATGAGCCTCGATGACGTCCGTCAGGGGGTCCAGGCCCGCCTGGAGGCCAAGCACCGGGCCCGCGAGGTCGGGCTGGGCAACGCCCGCCAGGCGACCCGCCGCTGCGCCAACGCGATCCGGGCCGTGCACCGGGGCGAGCTCGAGCTCGCAGACCGGCTCCTGGTCGAGGCCAGGGAGCTGCTCGACGTGGCCGAGGCGACCCTGGCTGCCCATCCCGACGTGTACTACGCCGGGTTCCTGCAGGACGCCCAGAAGGAGTACGCCGAGGGCCTGGCGACCCGGGCGCTGGTGGCCGGCGCGCCACTGCCGCCTCCCGAGGACACCGGGGTGGGGGACGCCCCCTACCTGAACGGCCTGGCCGAGGCGATCGGCGAGCTCCGCCGGCACCTGCTCGACCTGCTCAGGGCAGGTGACGTGGCCCGGGCCGACGAGCTGTTCACCGCCATGGAGGAGATCCACGCCGTCCTGGCCGACGTCGACTTCCCCGACGCGATGACCGGCGGGCTGCGGCGCTCCACCGACGTGGCCCGCTCGATCATCGAGCGCACCCGCAGCGACCTCACCCTCACGGTCGTCCAGCGCGACCTGGCCGACGCCCTGCGCCGCCGTGCCGACAGCCCTGGCTCCTCTACCCTTGAGGAGTTCCCAGGCGGCCGGCGCGACGAGAGGGCCTGAGCGTGAGCGACACCCCGTTCCAGGAAGCGCCGTTCCAGGAAGCGCCCAGCCCCTTCGACAAGCTGCTCGGGCTCAGGGTCGAGGCGGCCTCGGCCGACCGGGTCCGGGCCGTGCTGGAGGTGACGCCGGACCTGCACCAGCGGGACGGCATCGTCCACGGCGGGGTGTACGCGGCGGCGGTCGAGACCGTGGCCAGCATCGGGGCCCAGCTCGCGCTGCAGGGGACGGGCAGGGTCGTCGGCATCTCCAACCACACCGAGCTGCTGCACGCGCTGCACCGGGGCGAGCTGCACGCCGAGGCGACCCCGCTGGCCCGCGGCTTCTCCACCCAGCTCTGGGAGGTCGCGGTCACCGACGGCCGCGGCCGGACGGTGGCCCACGGCCGGGTCCGGCTGCTGAACCACCGGTAAGCACCTGCTCAGAAGTCCTGGGCGTAACTTGGCGGGAAGCCCTGGTCGCTGGCCCAGGTTACGGGCAGAAACCTCTGGTGACCTGCTTGGAGGCCGGTCATCCAGGAGAAGCCGGGACAGCTCGGGCGCCGGCCCCTGCCTTCGCGCCGGAGAGGCTCTACAGTACCGGCCGGAGGCGTGCGATCGGTGACGGGACGGCCTCGGCGCGAAAGGGGGGCGCATGCGGATCGACGGGCTCGACCTCGCCGTCTACACGGTGCCGACGGAGGAACCGGAGTCCGACGGCACGCTCACCTGGAACGAGACGACCGTGGTGGTGGTCGAGCCGAGGGCCGGCGGGGTCACCGGGCTCGGCTTCTCCTACGCCACCGCGGCCTGCGCCACGCTCATCTACGACGTGCTCACCGACGCGGTCGTCGGCGCCGACGCCATGAACGTGTCCGGAATCTGGTCGAACATGGTCAGGCGCATCCGCAACCTCGGCCGTCCCGGCATCGCCTCGATGGCCATCGCCGCGATCGACACCGCCCTGTGGGACCTGAAGGCGCGCCTGCTGGAGCTGCCGCTCGCCCGGCTGCTCGGCACGGTGCGCGAGGAGGTCCCGGTCTACGGCAGTGGCGGGTTCACCTCCGCCACCAACGACGAGCTCGCGCGCGAGCTGGCCGGCTGGACCCAGGGAGACCGCATCCCTCGGGTGAAGATCAAGGTCGGGACCGCCTGGGGCAGCCGGCCCGAGCGCGACCTCGACCGGGTCGCCCTGGCCAGACGGACCGTTGGCGACGACGTGGAGCTGTATGTCGACGCTGGCGGCGGCTACAGCCGCAAGCAGGCCGTGCGCCTGGCCAGGGCGTTCGCCGAGGAGGGCGTGTGCTGGCTCGAGGAGCCGGTGTCCTCCGACGACCTGGTCGGCCTCCGCGAGGTCCGCGACCAGACCGAGCCCGACATCGCGGCCGGCGAGTACGGCTACGACCTCCCCTACTTCGAGCGGATGATCGGGGCGGGCGCGGTCGACTGCGTGCAGGCCGACGTGTCGCGCTGCGCCGGGATCACCGAATGGCTCCGGGTCGCCGCGCTCGCCGCCGCCCACAACCTGGAGATCTCCGGCCACGGCGCCCAGTCCCTGCACGCCCACCCGGCCGCGGCGGTCGGCAACCTCCGCCACCTCGAGTACTTCCACGACCACGCGCGGGTCGACCGCCTGCTGTTCGACGGCGTGCTCGAACCGACCGACGGGGTGCTCCGCCCGGACCTGTCCCGCCCGGGCATGGGGCTCGAACTGCGGCGGGCCGACGCCGAGCAGTTCGCCGCGGACGGCTGATCGTGCGCCTACCAGCGCCTGTCAACTGGCCAGCAGCTCCTTCGCCTGTAACTGCCAGCAGCTCCTTCTCATGCCCCGCTTCCCGGCCGGCGCGGACGCTGGGGTTCGCCTACCCGCGCACCGGCCGGTCGTGCGAGGCCGCCTCGACCGGCCCGAGCGCCTCGAGAGCCGGGCTGGAGCTCGGCGAAGGGTCAGGCGCCGAGGTCGTAGATCTGGCCGGGGTCCATGTCGAGGCCGTTCATGACCTGCCAGAGGGCGGCCAGGGCCTTGGCGGCGTTGCGCCTGGCGAACGGGGGCAGCTCCTCCCCGTGCTCGCGCAGCACCCCGGCCAGCCGCTCGTACGCCTCGACCAGGCCCGCTTCGGGCTCGGTCAGCTCGACTCCCATCCGGTTGCGCATCACTGCCTCCGCTCGCCCTCGCCGCCGATCACGGTCCGCTCGTCCACCACCCGCTTGGCCTTCAGCTCGAACCGGGGCAGCGAGCCGGTCTCGACCTCGCGCACCCCGAAGCGCAGGGCCTCGTGAGCGCCCGCCAGGTCGCCGGCCAGGCGCTCGAGCAGCGGCGCCCGGTCCACCACAGGGTCGGGCACCTCGACGAGGACCTCGATCTCGTCGCGGATCCCGTCGACGGTGAACAGGTGGATCTGGAACTCGTCGACCTCCTCGTGCTCCCGGACGATGGCCTCGATCGCGCGCGGGTAGACGTTGGTGCCCCGCACCAGCTTCATGTCGTCGACGCGCCCGCGGATTCCGCCCTCGTACAGGTCGAAGGTGCGCCCGCAGCCGCACACGGTGTGGGGGACCTTCACGACCAGGTCGCGGGTGCGGTAGCGCAGGACCGGGATGAAGCCCCGGCCGAAGGAGGTCACCACCCGCTCGCCCATCTCCCCGTAGCCGACCGGCTCGCCGGTCTCAGGGTCGACCACCTCCTCGACGTAGTGGTCCTCGATGACGTGGGTGCCACCGGGCTGCTGCTCGCACTCGAAGATCATGATCGTGCCGAGTTCGGTCATGCCGGCGGTGTCCCCGGCCTTGGCGCCCCACTGGTCCTCGATGAGGCGCTTGGTGGCGGGGATGGACCCGGCTGGCTCGCCCGAGAGGATGAGCCGCCGCACCGGGCTCGCGGCCAGGTCGATCCCGAGCTTCCTGGCCTCCTGGGCCAGGCGCAGCGCGTAGGTCGGGGTGGACGCCACCACGGTCGCGCCCATGTCGGCGAGCTGGCGCACGCGCTGCTCGGTGGTCATGGCCCCGCCGGCCAGGACCAGGCAGCCGAGCTTCTCGGCGGCGCCGTGCAGGCCCCAGAACCCGATGAAGGTGCTGTAGCCGAAGGCCACGAACACGGTGTCGGCCGGCCGCACGCCGAACCCCCAGAGCGCGTAACACCACATCTCCGCGATCCACTCCCAGTCCTTGAGGCTGTCCAGGACCCGGATCGGGGTGCGGCCGGTCGTGCCGGAGGTCGTGTGGTAGCGGACGGCCGCCTCGGGCGGGGCGGCCAGGACGTCGCCGTAGGGCGGGCGCTCGATCTGGCCCTGCATCCACTCGTCGCGGGTCGTGAACGGGATCCGGCGTAGGTCGTCCAGGCTGCGCACCGAGTCCGGGGTCACGCCGGCGCCGCGCAGGCGCTCGGCGTGCCAGGGGACCTTGGCGCCGGCCCACTCGAGCAGGGACCGGAGCTTGCGGAGCTGGAGCGCCTCCAGCTGCTCGCGTGGCATCGTCTCGTGCCGCGGGTTCCAGTACTGCGACTCGGGCATGCCGCCTCCTCTGCGTCGTTGCACGCGGCTAACCTCCGCCCAGATTGAAGCCGTTTTCGGTCGGTCCGGCCAGCGGCACCGGAGATCTCCTGGCGCGCGCGTCATGCGACGATGACCGCATGACGGAGGCCAAGGGAGCCAACCCCCGGCCTCGGCGGCCAGTCCACCACCAAGGAGGTCACTCTGGCGTGGGTCACTCTGGCGTGGGTCACTCTGGCGTGGAGGTCACTACGGCGAGGAGGTCACTACGGCGAGGAGGTCACCTCGGCGAGGAGGTCACTACGGCGGGGGGGTCACCTCGGCGAGGGGTCATTACGGCGATCGTCGAGGCGCTGGACCGGGAGGCGCCGTGAGCAGCGGGACGGGAGGGCGTGATGGAGGTCGGAGTCGGGCTGCCGACGGCGGTGCCCGGGACCACGGGGGCGCTGGCCGTGGAGTGGGCCAGGCGGGCCGAGCAGGGGCCGTTCGCAAGCCTCGGCGTGCTCGACCGGGTGGTGTACCAGAGCTACGACCCCTTTCTCGCCCTGGCCGCGGCCAGCGCCGTCACCAGCCGGGTGCGGCTGGCCACGATGATCGTGATCGCGCCCCTGCGCAACCCCGTGCTGCTGGCCAAGGAGGCCGCCTCCCTGGACGCGCTGTCGGGTGGCCGGCTCACCCTGGGCGTCGCGGTCGGCGCCAGGCGGGACGACTACGAGGCGGTGGGGGTCGACCACCGCAGCCGCGGCCGCCGGCTCTCCGAGCAGCTCGCCCACGTCCGCCAGGCCTGGGAGGAGGGCCCGGTCGGGCCCCGGCCGGCCCAGCCGGACGGGCCCGAGCTGCTGGTGGGGGGCCTGTCCGGGCAGGCGTTCGTGCGCATGGCCAGGTACGCCGACGGCTACGTGCACGGCGGCGGGCCGCCCCGGGCGTTCGCCGGCGCGGCCTCCCGGGCCTGGGCGGCGTGGACCGAGGCGGGCCGGCCGGGCCGGCCGCGCCTGTGGGGCCAGGCCTACTTCGCGCTCGGCGGCGACGACGACGTCGAGCAGGGCGCCGCGTACCTGCGCGAGTATTACGCGTTCACGGGCCCGTTCGCCGAGAAGGTCGCGGCTGGCAACCTGCGCTCGCCCCGGATGGTCAAGGACCTGGTGCGGGGGTACGAGGAGGCCGGCTGCGACCACCTGGTGCTGCTGCCCACCGTGGCCGACCTGGCCCAGCTCGAGCGCCTGGCCGACGTGCTGCGATGAAGGTCGGCATCCTCGGCGCCGGGCCCGCCGGGCTCTACCTGGCCCTGCTGCTGAAGAAGCTCGACCCCGGCCACGAGGTCCGGGTGGTCGAGCGCAACCCGCCCGGGGCGACCTTCGGCTGGGGGGTGGTGTTCTCCGAGGAGACCCTCGGGGCGCTCCGGGACGCCGACTACGAGACCCACGAGCAGATCACCGACAGCTTCGCCAAGTGGGGCGCGATCGACGTCCTCTACCGGGGCGAGACCGTCCGCTCCCGGGGCCACGTGTTCTCCGGGATGAGCAGGAAGGTCCTGCTCGAGCTGTTGCAGCGCCGCTGCCGGGAGCTCGGCTCGGTCCTCGAGTTCGAGCGCGAGGTCGCCGACCTCGAGCCGTTCGCCGGCTGTGACCTCGTGGTCGCCGCGGACGGCGTCTTCTCGACCGTGCGGCGCCGCCTCGAGCGGCACTTCGAGCCGAGCCTCGATCCCCACAGGACCAAGTACGCCTGGTTCGGGTCCGACCTGGTCTTCGACGCCTTCACCTTCGTGTTCCGCGACACCGAGCACGGCCTGTTCCAGGTCCATGCCTATCCGTTCGACGCACGCACCAGCACGTTCATCGTGGAGACGCACGAGAGCACCTGGCGCCAGGCCGGGCTGGACCAGATGTCTGAGCAGGAGAGCCTCGAGTACTGCCAGGAGCTGTTCCGGCCGGAGCTGGGCGAGCACCGGCTGCTGTCCAACCGCTCGATCTGGTTCACCTTCGAGACGCTCCGAAACCGTAGCTGGCACCACGGCAACGTCGTGCTGCTCGGCGACGCCGCCCACACCGCCCATTTCACCATCGGGTCGGGGACCAAGCTGGCCATGGAGGACGCCATCTCGCTGGCCAACGCACTGCAGCGGTTCCCAGGCGACCTGGAGGCGGCCCTCACCCGCTACGAGCTGGAGCGCCAGCCGGTGGTGGAGCGGTTCCAGGAGGCGGCCCGGGACAGCGCCACCTACTTCGAGAGCGTCTCCCGCTACAACCGGTTCGAGCCCGTCCAGTTCGCCTTCAACCTGCTCACCCGGAGCGGGCGCATCAGCCACCTGGAGCTCGAGCGGCGCGACGCGCGCTTCGTGGCCGCTGTGGACCGGTGGTTCGCGGGCGCAGCCACCGGCCAGCACGCCCCCATGCTGGCCCCGCCGCCGCTGTTCACACCGTTCACCCTGGGCGCCACCACGGTCGGCAACCGGATCGTGCTCTCGCCCGGTGGCGAGGACGTGGCCGTGGACGGGCAGCCCGGCGAGGTCCACGAGCGGGCCATCGCCGCGGCGGTCCGGTCGGGAGCGGGGCTGGTGCTCACCGAGGAGGTGGCGGTCTCGGCCGAGGGGCGGACCACCCCGGGCACGCCAGGGCTGTACCGCGACGAGCACGCCACCGCCTGGCGGTCGCTGCTGGAGCGGGCCCGGGCCGAGGGCCCGGGGCTGCTCGGCGTCCGCCTCGCCCACGCCGGCCGTCGTGGGGCCACCCAGCCCCGCCGCCGGGGTGTGGACCGGCCCCTCCGCGAAGAGGGCTGGCCGCTGCTGGCCCCCTCGCCGCTGCCCTACACCCCGCAGCACCCCGCGCCCCAGGAGCTGACGCGGGAGGGCATGGAGCAGGTCCGCGAGGCCTACCGGGCGGCCGCCGGGCGGGCGGCCGAGGCCGGCTTCGACCTCCTCGTGCTCGACATGGCCCACGGCTACCTGCTCGCGAGCTTCCTGTCGCCCCTCACCAACCGCCGCCAGGACGGCTACGGCGGGCCGCTCGAGCAGCGGCTCCGCTTCCCCCTCGAGGTCCTGGACGCCGTCCGGGCCGCCTGGCCGTCCGAACGGCCGCTGGCGGTCCGCCTGCAGGCGAGCGACCGGGCCCCGGGCGGTCTCGACATCGACGACGCGGTGGCGGTGGCCGGGCGGCTCCGCGGGCACGGCTGCGACCTGGTCGAGGTCGCGGCCGGCTGGACCGTGCCCTGGGACCGGCCCGACTACCGCTGGCTGTACCTGGTGCCGGCCAGCGACCGGGTCCGCAACGAGGCGGGCGTGCCCACCGTGGCCGCGGGCAACCTCACCACCGCCGACGAGGTGAACACGATCCTGGCCGCCGGCCGGGCCGACCTGTGCCTGCTCGACCCTAGGCTCCACGCGGCCGCCGGCTGACCGGGTGCCTACCGCATCCCGGCGTCGCCGGCACCGGGGACCGGCTGCCACCAGACCCCGGCGTCGCGGTGACCGGGACCGGCTGCGCCAGACCCGGCGTCGCCGGCCACCGGGACCGCCGCTACCCGACCCCGGCGTCGCGGGCCGTGGCGGCGACCAGATCCCAGACCGCGGCCGGGTCCTCCACGTGGGCGTTGTGCCCGAGCCCGGGCAGCTCGCGCACGTGGGAGTGGAGCACGGCCAGGTCGGCAGTGCCGACCATCGGGTCGCCGGCGCCGCGGGCGAGCACCACGGCCGCCCGCGCGGCGGCCAGGGCCCCCGCCATGTCCGGGGCGCCGAGCCCGAAGGCGGCTGGGTCGAACGCGAGCCGCCAGCGGCTCCCGGACTCGGCAACGCCCGAGGCGACGACCGGGGAGCCCGGCTCGACCACGCCGTCCAGCCCGACCGAGCGGAGGTAGCGGGCGGCGGCCTCCTCCCGGGTGTCGAACCAGCGCACCGGCTGGCCGGCCCGGCGGCGCATCCCCTCCAGGTCCTCGGCGCTCCAGCGGACCTTGATGCCGAGCCCGACCACGGCGGCGACCACGAGCCCGTACCCCTCGCCCGCCAGCAGCAGCCCGACGTACCCGCCCATGGAGTGCCCGGCCACCACCACCGGGTCCGGGCGCCCGTCCAGCAGCGCCGCGACTGCGCTGGCGTGCGCCTCGTAGGAGTAGGCGGGCAGCGTCGCCGAGCGGCCGTGGCCCGGCAGGTCGACCAGCAGGCGGGTACCGGGCCAGCCGGTCGCCAGGTCAGCGACGCCACGCCACACCTCACCGGTGGCGCCGAGCCCGTGGAGCAGCAGCAGGACCGGCGCCCCCCCGCCGTGCTCCTCGTGCCACAGGGACTGCATTGGCCGCTCCTCGGATCGCTCGGGGCACAGATGCGGCGCTGGAGGGTTTGCCGCCCGGCTGCCGACGCTGAATCATCCCATCCCATGGACCACGACCCGACCCGTCCCATAGGCCATGACCCGACCCGTCCCATGGATCCCGACCTGACCCGCGACTTTCTCGACTGCTTCGGCGGGCTGGCTGCGATCGGCAGGGACCCGGCGACTGGCGGGTACCAGCGCTTCGCCTGGACCGACGAGGACAGGGCGGCCCGACAGTGGTTCGCTGCCCAGTCCAAGGCCCGCGGGCTGGCCTACCAGCGCGACGCCAACGGCAACCTCTGGGCCTGGTGGAGAGCGCCCATGCCTGAGGCGCGCGAGGCCGGGCCGCCTGAGGCGGCCGGGGCCCAAGCACCGGAGGCGGCCGGGGCCAGGCAGCCGGAGGCGGCCGGGGCCAGGCAGCCTCAGGCGGGCGCGGCCCCCGGTGAGGGCCGCGTGCTGGTGGTCGGCAGCCACCTCGACACCGTGCCCCAGGGGGGTGCCTACGACGGCGCGCTCGGGGTGGTGGCCGGGTTCGTCGCGGTCTCGGCGCTGGCCCGCCGGGGCGTCACCCCGAACCGCCCGGTCGCGGTGGCCGCCTTCGCCGACGAGGAGGGCGGCCGGTTCGGGCTGGCCACGTTCGGCAGCCGCCTGCTGGCCGGCACGCTGGCGCCGGCCGATGCGCTGGCCCGGCGCGACGCCCTGGGAGTGACCGTGGCCGAGGCGATGCGGGCCGACGGGCTCGACCCCGGCCGGGCCGGGCCGGACCCCGCGCTTGCCGGGCTGGTCGGGGAGGTCGTCGAGCTGCACGTGGAGCAGGGCCGGGGCTTGGCCGACGTGCCCGCGCCGCTCGGGGTCGGGACCGGGATCTGGCCCCACGGCCGCTGGCGGCTGGCGCTGCGCGGCGAGCCGAACCACGCCGGCACGACCCGGCTCGAGGACCGGCGCGACCCGATGCTGGTGCTCGCGCGCGGGGTCGAGGCGGCCCGGGCGCTGGCGGCCGGGGCGGGCGCGGTCGCCACCGTCGGGCGGGTCCTGGTCGACCCCAACGGCACCAACAGCGTGCCGGGCGCGGTCGACGCCTGGCTGGACGCGCGCGCCCCCGACGAGGCGACCCTCGACGGCCTGGTCGGCGCCTGGCAGCGGGAGGTCGCCAAGGCCGGCCGGCTTCACCGGGTCGAGGTCGGGCTGGCCTGCGAGTCGCGCAGCCCGGCGGTCGAGTTCGACGCGGATCTGCGGGCCCGGCTGGTGGCGCTGCTCGGCCAGCAGGGCCTGCCGGCACCCGAGCTGCCCACCGCCGCCGGCCACGACGCGGGGGCGCTCGCCGCGGTCGTGCCGACCGCGATGCTGTTCGTGCGCAACCCGACCGGGACCAGCCACAGCCCGGCCGAGCAGGCCGCCGACGCCGACTGCGCGCTCGGCTGCGAGGTGCTCGCCGCGGTGGTGGAGGCGTGGGCGTGCCGGTGACCACCTGGCACGCCGAGCGCGCCTGGCTCGGCGGGGACCGGGTCGCGCGGGACGTGCTCATCGAGACCCGGGCCGACCGGATCGCCGCGGTCGAGCCCAGCCGCCCCCCGCCCCCTGGCGCGCGGCGGCTGCCCGGGCTGGTCCTGCCAGGGCTGGCCAACGCCCACTCCCACGCCTTCCACCGCGCCCTGCGCGGGCGCACCCACGGCGGCCGGGGGGACTTCTGGTCCTGGCGCGAGCGGATGTACCAGGTGGCCGCCAGGCTCGAGCCCGACACCTACCACGCCCTGGCCCGCGCCACCTACGCCGAGATGGTCCTGGCCGGTGTCACCGCGGTGGGGGAGTTCCACTACCTGCACCACCCGCCCGGCGGCGGCCGCTACGCCGACCCCAACGCCATGGGCGACGCGCTGGCCGCGGCCGCCCGCGACGCGGGCATCCGCCTGACCCTGCTCGACACCTGCTACCTGCAGGCCGACGTCGACGGCAGCCCGCTCGCGGGCCCCCAGCTCCGCTTCGGCGACGGCGACGCGGGGCGCTGGGCAGAACGCGCCGACCGGCTCGCCGAGACCCACGGTCAGGCGGGCGGGGTGCGGGTGGGCGCGGCCGTCCACTCGGTGCGGGCCGTGCCCCCGCCCGCCATGCGGGCCGTGGCGGCCTGGGCCGGCGGCCGCCACGCGCCCCTGCACCTCCACCTGTCCGAGCAGCCCCGCGAGAACCAGGCCTGCCTGGCTGTGACGGGCCGCACCCCGGCCGGGTTGTGCGCCGACACCGGCGTGCTCGGTGAGCACACCACCGTGGTCCACGCCACCCATCTGACTGGTGACGACGTCGGGCTGCTGGGCGGCAGCTCCACCGGGGTCTGCCTCTGCCCCACTACCGAGCGCGACCTGGCCGACGGCATCGGCCCGGCCGCCCGCCTGGCCGCCGCCGGCACGCCGCTCTGCCTTGGCAGCGACAGCCACGCCGTGGTCGACCTGTTCGAGGAGGCCCGCGCCGTGGAGCTGGACGAGCGCCTGGCCACCCTGCGGCGCGGCCAGCACCGCGCTGCGGACCTGCTGGCCGCGGCCACCCGGCAAGGCATGCGGTCGATCGGCTGGGAGGAGGCCGGCACCATCGAGCCCGGCCGCCTGGCCGACCTGGTCGCCGTCCGCCTCGACACCCCGCGTCTGGCCGGGGCGCCAGCCGACGACCTGCTCGCCGCGGTCGTGTTCGCCGCCACCGCCGCCGACGTGTCCCATGTCGTCGCCGGCGGCCAGCTCATGGTCGCCAGCGGCCACCACACTCGCGTCGACGACGTCCCCGCCGCGCTCACCCGCGCCATCGAGGCCGTGACCGACTGACCCCGGCGGGTGCCACCCCGGGGTCATGCGGGCGGCAGCCGCGCGGTCCCCGGCGGTGCCATCCGGGCCGATGGGCGGGAGGAGTGCCGGTTCTCCCCGCAGGCGCCGCCCTGGGCCCCGATGGGCGGGAGGAGCGCCGGTTCTCCCGGCCGCGGCCGGGAGAACCGGCCGTTACACGACCACGTCGACGAAGTCCACGCGCATCCCGGCGACGAGGCGGGCCGGGTCGGGGTCGAGCGCGGTCCGCTCCGGGGAGGCGTAGTAGGCCGCGTCGGCCTCCTGCCACGGCGAGGGCCCGTCGTGGCCCAGCAGCCAGACAAACTCGTCGGTCCCGTGGACGGCCCAGGCGCCGAGCACGGTGAAGCCATGCCGCTCGCGCAGCGGCCGGATCTTGGCTCCCCACTCGGCCACCCACTCCCGCATCCCGCCAGCGACGATGGTGTAGCGGCGCAGCTGCACCGTCATACGACTCCCCTCCCCGAAGCTGATCCGCCAGTCAAGCAGATCAGGGCATGCCCAAGCATGCTCAGGGCACGCCAAGGACCCGTGGCTTCTTCGTGTTGCGGGGGTTGGGCCTCCACCTCGGCAGAATCACCTCCTGCGCGAAGGGAGCAACTCGGCGACCAGCTCCTCCACCCGGGCGGCGGCGCCGGCGGGAAGCGCGCCGCGCACGAGCCGGCGCGCGTTGCGCGCTTCCGCCGGGAGGGCCGCGGCCGCCTGGGCTGCACTGGCAGCGAGACGCCCGCCGAGGGCCGAGAGCTCGGCGTGCACAGCGGCGTCCGGGTCGTAGGTGGGGATGGGCAGGTCGAGGACGCGTTTGTGGATGTGGCGCGGACCGAACAGCCCGGTGGTCATGAACGCTCTGATCCGGTCGGCGGCCCACTCGCTGTTGAGGACGGCGGCGAGGTAGTACGCCTCCGCCGGGTCGTGGAACGACGCCCAGTAGGTCTGGTCGCGGACGACCAGCGGGTGCTCGGTGGCCGTGCTGTCCACGACCGCCGCCACCGGCCGGCTCCCCGCGCTGGCGTACAGCACGAGCCAGCGGTCGCGTCGAGCCTGGGCGGACAGGTGGCCCAGATGATCCAGCCGTTGCCACAGCGGCGGGCCCTGCCTGGTCCGGACGCCGTGCCAGGCGTGCTCGGCCGCGTCGAACCAGCCGGCTGCCCCGGGACGGCCGTGAAGGCGCAGCTCCTCGGGGCCGGCGACCCGGAAGGCCGGGTCGCCGGGGGTGGCCAGGACCGGCAGGACCACGGTCCAGGGCATGGGCGAGAGAATGTGGGGGAGCAGGTGCTCCGCGGCGGCCGTGGAGAACAGGGCGGCCCGCTCGACCACCGCACGCAGACGGATGTCGCGGAGCAGCCTGGCGGTCGCCCGGGCCGACGGGTCGGTCTCGACCACGACCTGGGCTGGCCCTCCCCCGCGCGCGCCGACCACGCGGACGCCGAGCAGGGTCTGGGGGTAGAGCACCGCCCCCTGCCGGAACCGGCGCCGGTACGGGCTGCCCGCGGCGGCGTCGCCCGAGGGCCGGCTCGGGCTGGTCGTCCTGCCGGCCTGGCCTGCGGCGTCGTCCGAGGGCCGCCAGGCGCTGCGAGGGCCGAGCCGGTCGAGCACGAACACGACCGTCTCCCGCCGCAGCCGCTCGGCCACGACCGACGGGTCGGGGTCGCGGGACGGCAGCCGCCCGCGGTAGACGCGACCGGGCCTGGGGCGTGCTGGAGCGGGCTCGCGGGCGCTGGCGAACACCACGCAGCCCGGCACGCTGAACAGCGGGTCGACCGCTGCCAGGTCCCACAGGCCGGTCACGTCGAACCGCCCACCGTGGCTGCCCTCCCGCAGCGCCCGGTGGTGGGTCGCGGTGAACACGCTGCGGGGCATCACGAACGCCAGCCGCGGCAGCCAGTCGTCGTCGCCCGGGACCAGGAACCGGCGGAACGCCTGGGCGAGGAACAGCGTGGCCAGCTCGGTGTGGGCCTGCTCCCCGGCCGTGCGGGGTGCTACGCCGGTCTCCGCGGCCCGGCGCAGCACCAGCTCGCGCCGACCGGCGACGGTCACGTCGGCCACCGTCAGCCACGGCGGGTTGCCCACCACCAGATCGAAGCGCTGGTCCTCCGGGGGGTCGAAGCGCTGGTCCTCGGCGGAGAGCGCGTCACCCCGGTACACGGGCACGCGTACGACCTCGCGCGCGTGGGGGAGCAGGTCGACGACTGCGAGCAGGTAGGTCGCCTTGGCCACGGCGACCGCGAGCGGGTTGACGTCCATGCCGGCCACGCCACCCAGCAGCCGGCGCAGCAGGTCCTCCTCGCCGTCGCCGGCCAGGCGTGCGCGCAGGCGGCCGATGGCCGCCCGCAGGAACGACCCGGAACCGCAGGCGGGGTCCAGCACGCGCGGCTGCCTCCCAACTGCCGTCCACGGGTCGAGGGCAGCCTCGACGACCTCCCCGGCGAGCCAGCCGGGGGTGTAGTACTCGCCCAGGCCGTGCCGGGTCTCCGCGCCGACGAGCTGCTCGTACACTGGCTTGAGCACGTCCTCGCGGACGGCGCCCAGGTCGTAGGCGGCGACCTGGGCGGCAAGGGCCGCGCAGGCCGCCTGCAGCCGGGGCTCCGACGCCAGCAGCGGCCACTGGAAGTAGTCGGCGTCGACCAGGTTGGCGATGCGCCGGCCTGCGGACCAGGTGCCGTCGAGCACGGCGCCGGCCTCGCCGTCACCGAGTGGCCGGCGCTCGATGGCCGCGAACACCAGCAGCCGGGCAAGCAGGGCCAGGTAGGTGTGACGGACGAACAGCTCCTCCCGTGCGTCACCGCCGCCATAGCTGCTGCACACCTCCTCTGCCCAGGCGTCCCGGTGCGCCCGCAGCAGCGGCTCGCCGGCGAGGTCGCGCAGTGCCTGCCGGAGCCCGGCCGTGGTGGCGACGAACGCCGCGCTGTCGAGCCCGAAGTCGCGCGCGAAGCTCGACGCCGTAGGCGGGAGCAGGGCGGTCACGCCACGGCGCCTCATACCGCGGGGTAGCCGCCGTCGACCGGGAAGCGCTCGGCGATCGCCTCGCCGATCCCCCTGGACGCCCCGGTCACCAGCGCCCGCTTGCCTTCCAGCCGGCCCATTCATACACCTCCGCGGCCCTCGAGATCTCTTCAGGGATGGGGAAGGCGGCGCAGCGGGCGGTCATCCCACCGTCGGCGACCACCGCGGCGCCGGCGCGGCCAGGAAGCATGCGCCGCACCGCCACGGCCGTGCCGTCCAGCGGGCCGAGCTGGAGCACGCGCAGCCCGCGGTAGTACAGCACGCCCGCGTCCAGCACGCCCGCGCCGGGTGTGATGCAGACTCTCCGGTACATGGATCCCCAGCCCGCTCCGCTCGCTCCGCCCGTCCGCCGGCCGGTCATGCGGCAGCGCTGGAGCCACGTCAGCTTCCTGCACTGGCCTTACCCGGCCGCGGTGGTGCAGGGCCTGCTGCCGCCGACCCTCGAGGTCGAGACCGCCGCAGGGTCGGCCTGGGTGGGCCTGGTCCCGTTCCTCATGGAAGGGGTGCGTCTTCCCGGCCTGCCGCCGGTGCCGTGGGCCTCACGGTTCCCCGAGACCAACGTGCGCACCTATGTCCGGGGCGCCGACGGCCGTGCCGGCATCTGGTTCTTCTCGCTGGACGCCGCACGCCTGGGCGCCGTGGTCGCGGCCCGGGCCACCTACCAGCTGCCGTACTTCTGGGCCGGGCTGTCGGTTCGGCTCGACGGCACCCAGGTGCACTACCAGAGCCGGCGCCGGTGGCCGGGTCCCCCGGGCGCCCGCTGCCACGCGAGGGTGGAGGTTGGCGCCCCCTTCGCTCCGGAGGAGCTCGGCGCCCTGGATCACTTCCTCACCGCCCGCTACCGCCTGTACACGGTGGTCGCCGGCCGGGCCGCCGAGGCCGAGGCCGAGCACGCGCCCTGGTCCCTGGCCCGGGCCCGGCTGGTCACCCTGGAGGAGGATCTGGTGGAGGCGGCCGGCCTTCCCCGGCCGGGCGAGCCCCCGCTGGTCCACTACTCGCCGGGGGTCAGGGTCCGCGTCGGGCGGTGGAGGTACGTGCACCCGCGAGCGGCCCGAGCCCGGGTCAACCGCGATCCCCCCGCGACCGGGTGCGAATAGCGTACCTGCCGGCCCACGGTCCCCGGGGTGAGGGGCAGGAAGCGGGGGACGCCCAGCCTCGCAGTGCCAGCCTGGAATCGGCTGTATCCAAGGCAACATCACGACGAACACGGCCCTGTACCAGGTGGCTTCGGCCAGGCCGGGTCCGCGGCCGGCAGGTCCCCGCCGGCTTCTGTCACGCTCGGTGCGCCCACGATCGAGACGAAGCCAGGGAGCTGCCGGCGCACTGCGCAGCTGTCGGGCGATCAGGGAGGCGGGTCGGCGCGCCGGATGCGCCGGGCGTCCGGGCCGCGTTCCAGGTCGATCTCGCGGAGCAGCCGGTCGACGTTGGCGAGCAGGCTGCCCTGGATGTGCCAGAGCTCGGGGTCGGTGCGGGCGTCGACCAGCATCAGCTCGGCGAGGACGTCGCGGTGGGTCTGGGCGATCTCCAGCGCGATCCGCAACGGCACCGCCTCCCGCGCCGGGCCAGCCACGTCGGGGGCGACGAGCTGGCCGAAGGCGGCCACGCCGCCGCCTAGCTCCACCAGCAGCCGCCCCAGCGCGACCAGCACCTCGGGCTCGGCCTGCCCCCGCGCTTCGATGCTTTCGGCCAGGTCGGCCAGGTCCCGGCAGACCCCCCGAACCTGGATCGCGGCGTGCTCGAGGGCGGCCAGGCCGGCGCGCAGGCTCGAGGTGCCCTCCGCGACCCGCCGCCTGCGCGGGTTCAGCCGCAGGCTGTCCTCAGCCCGGGCCAGGGCGATCCCGGCCGAGCGGAGCGGCGCGTCCAGCTCGTGGGTGCGGCGCACCCAGCCATGGGCCAGCTCGCTCGACCACCCGTCGGTCAGTTCCTCGCCCATCGCTGCGAGCAGCCCGGCCATGTCGTCGGCGACCTCGCCGATCGCGTCGCCGGCCGGCTGCACGTAGACCGGCGGCCCGAGCAGGACGTTCACGGCGACGCCGGTCAGCGCGCCGATCAGCGTTTCCGCGACCCTGCTCTGGGCGGCGGCCTGGGTGGCGCCGGTCACGGCCAGCACGAGCATCGCGCTGATGGGCACCTCGAGTGCCTGCTCGCCGAGCCGCAGGAGCTGGCCGACGACCAGCGAGGCGAAGATCACGATGGCAAGCCCCCACCAGGTCAGGCCCACCACGTTCGACAGCAGCACGGCCACCAGTACGCCGGCGACGACGCTGCCGACGCGCTCCAGCCCGCTCCTGACCGTCTCGACGATCGTGATCTGGGCCACCAGCAGGGCGGTCAGCGGCGCGAGCAGCGGCAGGACCTGGTCGCCCAGGAGCTGCCGGGCAAGCTCGTAGGCCAGCACCGCGGCCAGGGTGGTCTTGGCCGTCCGCCAGCCCGGGGGCGCGCCGCGCCCACGGTAGGCAGCCCAGGAGGGGCGGCCCAGCCGCCGGGAGCGCAGCGCGGCCACATGCCGGGAGAACCACGCCGTGGCGGTCGCTCCCATCCTGGAGCGACCCCAGAGGGCAGCTGGTCCTCCTCGCCGCACATGGATCGGGAATCGGGTTCGTTCAGCCATGGGGAACCGGGTTCTTCAGCATGTCCGGATCGAGGGGAGCGTTCAGGTGGTTCCGCTGCCGGCCCCGGACGTCGCACTACCCAGCAGTGTCACACCACCCAGTACAGGTTTCGTCTCCGTTACTGGCCCGTCAAGCGTGCCTCGACCGTGACGTGGGTGCGAGCGGTCCGCCACGGCTGGCAGGCGATGCGCCCCGTCACGGATTGACGCCTGAGCGAGCTACTGCGTACTATGCTACGCACGAGCTAGCTATGTCAAGAATTTCTCCGCCCAAACGGCGCAAGCAGCGAGGTGAGGCGAATGCGACGAGTTCGGATCGGCAAGACACGCCGAGGCTCTCGGGACGAGGCCGACCGGCGCAGCTGCCAGGGCGACCGGCCCACCGTGCGGGACCTGTGGGAGCTGCTGGGGATGCCACGCCCGAGCCGATGAGCAGCGCGACCCAGGACCGCCACACCGCCAGGCACCGGAGGGGCGTCATGGGCGGCGTCATGGACCTGGCAGCGGCGCGTGCCGTCGACGCTCCCCGGATGGATGGGGACGGCTGCTGGGCACACCCGCACCCGACGGCGTGCGCGTGCCGTCAGTCGTGCGACCGGCCCGAGATCAGCGACCTCGGCCTTTGTGGCACCCACTATGCCGAGATCGTCGGCCGGTCGCGTCCCGCCTGACCGCTGCGGTGCGTGCCGGGGCGCGGGCGCTCAAGGTCATGTCACGTCGTCATGTCACGTCGTCATGTCACGTCGGTTCGGGACCAGCGGTAGTGGGGTGACCGCGCCCGTCGTACGGCCACGGGCATGGGCGGGTCCGGCGGGGCAAGCCGCCGCACCAGTGCCCCCTCGGCCAGGAAGGCGGCCTCCACCTCGCGGCCGGATGCCCTGACCGGATCGAGGCCGGCGTCGAGGATGGCTCGGGTGCAGGCCCTGCCCAAGCGCCCGGTGAGCGCCTCGTGCACGATCGCGGGGAGGGTCTCGGGGTCCTGGAGTGGCCACGAGTGGGTCCCTCCATGGACGACGACCAGCTCCCCGGCTGTGCGGCGGGCCGCGTCGCGAGCGGTCGCGAGCGGCACCACGAGGTCGCAGTCACCATGGACGGCCATGACCGGCACCTCGGCCTGCCGGATCCGGTTGAGCAGCGGGACGCTCGCCGGGGCGTAGAGGGCGGACAACCCAGGGCCGAGAAGCCGCCACGGAGCGCTCAGGTGGCCGAGCGCGACGGGCGCGGCCAGCCGGCTGAGCTTGAGCGCCTGCTCGACGTCACGGGCAAGCGGGACCGTGCCCAGGGTGTCGGCCAGGAGCATCCCCCCGAGGACCCCGATGGATGCCGGCGCGACCGCCATCAGACGGACGAGCTCGTCCCATGGTGCGCCGACGCCCGCGTCGACGAGCAGCAGCGCGATGGCAAGCTCTGGCCGTCCGGCGGCCAGCTCGGTCACGAGCCGGCCGCCCAGGGAGTGGCCGGCCAGGATCGCCCGGCAGATGCCGAGCTCGTCGAGCAGGCGGCCGAGCAGGCGGCCGTAGTCGTCGAGCCCTCGACCGTCGCTGGCTGCCCCGCTTCCGGCGACGTCCGCCGCCACCACCCGGAAGCCTGTCGACGCCAGCCGGCTGAGCGTCTGCACGTAGAGCCGGTCGGTTGGCAGCAGCCCGCTGGCGAGCACGAGCGGGATGCCTCGTCCGCCGACGGCAATCGTCACCTGCTGCCCGCCGATGGCCAGACGATGCCGGGCCAGCCGAGTCTTCCCCGCCGCCCGCGGTGTCCCGACCGACCCCGGTGTCCCGACCGCCCGCAGGGTCCCCGCGGCCCGCGGTGTCCCCGCGGACCAGGACGCGAGTCCGCGGGCCCCGTCCACCCTCGAGCCGTCGGCAAGGGGCAGACATGAGCCGGGTGGGTCGGTCACCTCCAGTTCCGGCTCCACCGCCCCCCACGCTCCCCGCAACGTCTGTTCACGCCTCCGTTACCTCCCGTTTGCGAGCCGGTAAGGAATATAGAGTCCCATGCCAGGCGGGTCCCGAGCGAGGCCCAATGCAGCAGCCGGCCGAGCGGGCGGATACTGTGGGGGCTTGACCGGGGAGTGCGAGAAGGATGAGGCGCCGCGACCCACGAGCAGCCCTGGACCTCTACCGGCAGCTGGCCGGCACCTACGACCTTGCAACCGGCTGGCTCGAGCCCTACCGGCACCGGGCGATCTCGAAGCTGGGCCTCCAGCCCGGCGATGTCGTGCTCGACGTGGGCTGCGGCACCGGGATGAGCTTCACCCCGATCGAGGCGGCCATCGGCCCGCAGGGGCGGCTGGTGGGCATCGAGCAGAGCCCGGAGATGCTGGCGCACGCCCTGGCGCGAGTCCGCGCGGCGGGCTGGGCGAACGCGACCCTGCTCGAGGCGAGCGCCGAGGAGGCCGTGATCCCGGTGCAGGCCGACGCGGCGCTGTTCGCCTTCACCCATGACGTGCTGCGCTCTCCAGAGGGGCTCGCCAACGTGCTTGGGCAGGTACGGTCCGGCGGGCGTGTGGCTGCGGCGGGCCCCAAATGGACGCTGCTCGCGCCGCCGCTGAACCCGCTCGTGTGGCAGGTGGCCCGCCGGTTCGTGACGACCTTCGAGGGGTTCTGGCGGCCCTGGACGGAGCTCGAGCGCTTCGTGCCGGCCCTCACGGTGGAGGAAGCCGTCCTGGGCTGCGTCTACGTCGTCTGGGGACTGCGCCAGCCACCCGCTCCGTAGCTGTTCACAGCAAGGCGAGGACGCGGGTTGACAGGCAGGTCGTCACGATGCGGGGCGTCGATGCCGGCAGGGCCCCTCCTCGGAGTTCCCTGTGACAATACGTGGATGAACATGAGGTCGAGGAGCCTTGGCAATGCGGGAGCACGTTCCTTTCCGGCGGTCGCCGGCCAGGCCGTTCGCCGCGGGCTGAGGAAAGGGATCCCGTCGGGGAGGGCGCGCTTCGCGGCAAGCGACGGCGTCCCGGTGGCGTACGAGCTGCGTGCTCGGCCCCTCTCCAGGCGGCCCTGGGTCGTGCTCGTCCAAGGGCTCGGCTTCGACCGCTCGGGCTGGGATCCGGTCGCGCGGCGGCTCGGCCGGCACTTCCGGCTCGTGCTGCTCGACAACCGGGGCATCGGTGCCAGCGGCGTGCCACCCGGGCCCTACACGGTGGCGGCCATGGCCGGCGACGTCGTGGCCGTGCTGGACGCGGCCGGGATCGGGCGCGCCCACGTCGTCGGGGCCAGCCTCGGTGGGATGATCGCCCAGGAGCTGGCCATCGGGCATCCCGACCGGGTCGATCGGCTCGTCCTGGCCTGCACCACGCCCGGCTGGCCGTCCGGCTACCCACCGCCCGTGCCCACGATCCGCCTGCTGGCGCAGGCCGGCCGGCTGCCCCGCGAGGTCGCGCTCCGCCGCCACGTCGAGAACGCCCTGGCCGCCGACACCGTCGATGGCCGGCCCGAGCTGGTCGAGCACATCATCGCCCACCAGCGGTCCCGGATCCCGGACCGCGACGGATGGATGGCCCAGGCGACCGCCGGCGCCCGCTGGGCCGGTCGCGGCCGGCAGCGTCACATCCAGGCCCCGACGCTGATCGTGCACGGCACAGCCGACCAGGTGGTGGACCCGCGCAACGCCAGCCTGCTCACCGGCCTCATTCCCGACGCCCGGCTGGTGACCTTCCCCGGTGCCGGCCACCTGCTGTTCTGGGAGGACCCCGAGCGCTTCGTCGAGGTGGCCACCTCCTTTCTCCGCGACCGGGCGCTCGCCGGCCGGTCGACCTAGCGGCGACCCCGGCAAGGTTGGAGAGGAGCCACCAGACGGCATCGCCATCCACCACAGCATCGCCATCCACCACATGGGTATCCTGGGTCTCTCCTACGATCACCGAGCGCTGGACGGGGGTGGTGGCCGGGCAGTTCCTCGCCCACATCCGCGGCCGGCTGCAGTAGCGCGACTGGGAGGCGGAGCTGTGTGCACCGACCGGCGAGGGCGACGTTGAGCCCGCGGGCGAGCAAGCCGTTCGAGTCCACCTTGGTGGTCTCGAACGCTGCTCGGCGCCGACGTGCCAGGCTCGCTCGGCCTGGACGGGGCGGCACTGGCCTGCGTCCTCGCCGGCAGCGCGACGGCGCTGTTCCGCCTCCGACAAGCCAGTGAGGGAGGACCCAGATGAGCGCTGGCAAGACCGAGGAGCTGCCGCACGTGGTGATCGTGGGAGCCGGGTTCGCCGGGCTGGCGGCGGCCAAGGCGCTGGCCAAGGCGAAGCCGCCGGTGCGGGTCACGCTGGTCGAGCGGCACAACTACCACCTGTTCCAGCCGCTGCTGTACCAGCTCGCCACCGGCGTGGTCGAGCCCGCCGACATCGCCCACCCGGTCCGCGGGATCGTCCGCAAGCCGTGGCGGGTCGCGGTGCGGATGGCGACGGTGAGCGGGGTCGACCGGGATGCCAGACAGGTGCTGACCGAGGACGGCCAGCGCATCGGGTACGACTTCTTGGTCCTTGCAGCGGGCGCGTCGGTGGCCACGTTCGGCATCGAGGGGGTGGAGGAGTACGGCTTCCCGCTCAAGACCCTCGACGACGCGGTACGGCTGCGCAGCCATCTGCTGCGCCAGTTCGAGCAGGCCGAGATCGACCCGGGCCTGGTGGAGGCGGGCGCGCTGAGCGTGGTGGTGGTCGGCGGTGGCCCGACCGGGGTGGAGATGGCCGGGGCGGTCATCGAGCTGTTCCACCACGTGCTCGCCCACGACTTCCCGGACCTGGACACCAAGCGGACGCGGGTGGTCCTGCTCGAGGCCACCGACCACCTGCTGGCACCGTTCCATCCGCAGTCGCGGCAGCACGCCGTGGAGAAGCTGCGCGCCCGTGGCGTGGAGGTGCGGCTCGGGCAGGCGATGGAGCACGTCACGCCGACCGAGGTCCAGCTCAAGGACGGCACGGTGATCCCGACCCGCACACTGGTGTGGGCGGCAGGGGTGCGGGTCTGCCCGCTCGCCGACGCTCTCGGCGTGGAGCAGACCAGGGGCGGCCGCATCGTCGTCAACAAGGACCTGACCATCCCAGGCCATCCCGAGGTCTTCGTCGTGGGGGACATGGCCGCAGCTACCGACGACAAGGGCGGGCTGCTGCCGCAGGTCGCCCAGCCCGCCATCCAGGCCGCCAAGCACGTCGCCAGGCAGATCACCGCCTCGTTGCGGGGTGGCGCGCCGCGGGCCGGGTTCGTCTACCGGGACCGGGGGATCATGGCCACGATCGGGCGGCACGCGGCCGTGACCGAGCTGCCGAGCGGGCCGCGCTTCAAGGGCGTGGTCGCCTGGTTGATGTGGCTGGGGCTGCACCTGGTCTACATCGTGGGCTTCCGCAACCGCGTCAGTGTCCTGCTGAGCTGGGCGTGGAGCTACCTTACCTATGACAGGCACGCCCGCCTGATCTTCGACCCGGTGAAGGCGAGCGAACCCGCGCCGGCGCTGCCGGGCGGTGCGGCCGCCGCGGCGCTGCCTGGCCCGGCCGCCCCGCCAGTCCCTGGCCCGGCCGCCTCCCAGGACCCGGACCCGGCCGCCTCCCGGGACCCGGACCCGGCTGCCTCCCGGGACCCGGACCCGAGAGCCTCGCCGGACGGGGCAGAGGAACGGCGGACGGTGTGACCTCCACGGCCGCCGGGGCGGCTGACCTCATGGCCGCAAGGCGGCCGTCGCCACGCAGCCCGCTCCCTGGCAGGGCCAGGGCTTGACATAGCAGTCTCATGCTAAGTATAGTTAGCACACCGAGCGACCAAGGAGGCCGCTCGACAGACTAGAGAGGAGGCACCGATGGCCACCACCAAGGAGACCGCCGAGGATCTCCAGGCCCAGGTACTGGACGGGATCCGCAAGAGCCAGGCCGCCGTCATCGAGGGCATGCGCACCTGGACCGAGACGATCCAGCAGCTCGTGCCGCAGTCGGCTGCGTGGCCGCAGCCCGAGCAGCTCCCCACCCCGACCGAGGTCGTCGACTCTGTGTTCGACTTCGCCGCCCAGTTGCTCAACGCCCAGCGCGAGCTCGCCCACAGCGTGCTCGGCGCCACCGCGTCGATCGGCGAGCGGGCCCGCGAAGAGGCCGGGAAGGCCACGCCGCCGGCGCAGAAGACGACCAAGAGCAGCTGACGATGCAGGTCCGCAACCTGATGCAGCAGCCGGTGGTCTCCGTGGGGCCTGGCCAGTCGGTGCGCCAGGCCGCCCGGCTGATGCAGGACCACGTGATCGGCTCGGTCGTCGTCCAGGAGGGCGACCGCTTGGCCGGCATCCTCACCGAGCGCGACGTGCTGCGAGCGGTGGCCGAGGGCCGCGACCTCGAGCGGACCCCGGTCGCCGAGCTCATGACCAAGAGCCTCGTCACCGCCGGTCCGAACTGGGACGTGGTCGTGGCCGCGAGCGTGATGACCGCCAACCGCATCCGCCACCTCGTCGTCCAGGAGCAGGACCGGCTGCTGGGGGTGCTGTCGCTGCGCGACGTGCTGTCGGTGTTCCTGCCCGACCAGGTACACGAGCAGTAACCCGCCGGGCGGTCCGACCGGATCCCCACGCGTGCGGCGCCGAGAGGCGCCGCTCGCGATCTGGGCGCTCATGCCGGCTCCGGCTGCTCGTCGAGGCAGCGAACCTGCTCACACTGGCTCGAATGGTGGCGCGCTCGAGCGCGACTCGCTCGTGCCCTCAACGCCATGCCGGCAAGGGGAGCTGGGACGGGGCCGGTACGATCTCCCCCCACTCCCGCATCCCAGCTCCCTGCCCTACGTATCGACACACCCCCGACCGGTCTGGACCACCGGTCTGGACCACCGGCTTGCCTTCCCGCTCGCGCGCGTTGGAGCCGCCGGTGCCGAGCGGTCTTGCCGCGTTGTCGGCGCCGCTGGCGGCCTTGGCCGGGTGACCATCACGCACCAATACAAACCGCTCCAAGCGTGTAGGATCCGGCGATCCCGGCAGGAACAACCAGACAAAGGAGACATATCGTGCGGTTGTATCGCATCGTGATCGGCCTGATCGCCGGGCTGGGACTCCTCATCGTCGGCGCCCTGAACCTCTCCGACACCGCGGTCAAGTGCAGCGGCAAGGTCATGCAACCCGGGGCCATCTGCACGACCACCCGCAAGGGCACCACCACCGAACGCACCTATGACCAGCAGCAGTCCTACAACCGCCGGATCGGCGTGCTGTCGATCGGGGGCGGGGTGGTCGTGACGCTGGTGAGTGGGGCGTTGCTGGCGGGCGTGGTCCGCAAGCGGCGCGCCACATCGCAGCCGGTGCCCGCGTCTTCGGGCCAGGGGTAGCCCGGCGCTCCCGGCGGTCGACCGGGCCGGCGTGCGCCTGACGGCGTACTCGTCCGAGTGTCGCCTGGGGCCCGGCGGTGACACCAAGCGTCATCGTCGCCGACCTCCGGCAACAACAAGCTCGAACCAGCTTGCGACCGCGATGTCGCTGTCATGCCGGCGCCACCCCGCCGGCGAGCGTGTGCGCTTGGGGGTGGTGGACGTAGTTGGGGCGCAGGTCGGCCTGGTCGTAGTAGCGGTGGAACACCGGGGTGGCGGCGGCCGAGATGGGCGGCACGATCCATGACCAGTCGGCGGGGGTGATCCGCCCGGCGCGCTGCTCTCTGGCCAGGTGGGTCAGGAAGCGGTGGGACTCGGTATGGTGGTCGGCGATGGTGATCCCGGCCCGCTCGAAGGAGTGCAGCACGGCCACGTTGAGCTCGACCAGCGCCCGGTCGCGCCATAGTGAGCGCTCATGGGTGGTGTCGAGCCCCAGCTGCCCGGCGACCACCGGCAGCAGGTCGTAGCGGCTGGTGTCGGCCAGGTTGCGGGCGCCGATCTCGGTGCCCATGTACCAGCCGTTGAACGGCGCGGCCGGGTAGCAGATGCCCCCGATCTCCAGGCACATGTTGGAGATCACCGGCACGGCGTGCCAGCGCAGCCCAAGGTCGGTGAACCACCCGTAGCGGGGGTGGCAGAGCGGGACCTCGAGCACCGCGTCTGCGGGCAGGTCGAACAGCCTGGCAGGCTCCCCAGGAGCCTGCACCACCAGCGGCAGCACGTCGAAGCGGGTGCCCGGCCCGCCCGCCCAGCCCAGCCCGCGCACGGTGTCGGTGAAGCTGGCCGAGCGGGGGTCGCCGACGACCGTGCCGTCTGGACGGCGGTAGCCGGCGTAGCGGATCAGCTGCTCGTTCCAGATCCGCGGACCGTCCCGCTGCGGGGTGCTGGCGGCGAACACGGTGACGGTGGGGCGGATCCGCCCGCCGTTGGTGGCCTGGCGCAGGTGGGTGACTGCCTCGGCGGCGACGTCGTCGGGGTCGGCGACGTGGCGCCGGTCACGCACGCGCAGGCTGCGCCAGTACAGGCGGCCGATGCAGCGGCTTGCGTTGCGCCATGCCACCCGTGCCCCGAAGGTCAGCTCCGCGGGGGTGTGGACGTAGGTGCCCGACTCCTGGATCTGGGCGTGGACCTGGTCCAGTCGTGGCTGCACGGGCCCTGCCGCGGGGCACTCGGTGTGATGCAGGCGCAGGAACTCCTCCGCGGCGGCCGGGTCGACCGCTGCTCGCGCCGGGGCGGGCCGGCCAGGCCCCCACGGCCATGACCAGACCGCTGGGGCCACAGGATGGTGCGCCTCCTCCGAGCGGGGGCACCCCTCCGGCCCGCGTCCACCGTAGCCAATGCCAGTCCTCACGGCGCTCACTCTCCCGACGAAAGCGACGTCCCTGACAGCCGGCTTACAGTGCCATAACTAATCATTTCGGACTAGGCTTGACTTTGGCGGATCCACGCCCGGCATCCTCTGCCCGCCCGTCCGAAGCCGGGGATGACCTACGACGGGTCCAAGCCGAGCAGCTCTTCGAGCGATGGCCTCGCGTTCGGGTCGTCGACCCCGACGACGAGCCAGCACCGGGACCCGGACACCTCGCCTGACCGGGGCTTACTGCCGGCCATCCCCTCCTGGTGTGCTGCAGGTTTCGCACACCAGGAGGCACGCCTTCGTACGCGGTCAGCCGTTGACGAGGACTACCTCGTACTGGTCGGCGGTAGGCGGAAGGCCCGTGTCGAACTTCGCGTTCACTACCGCGAGTCGACTGCCAAAGCGCGCCGCCGTCGTTGGCACCTGGAACAGGTCGCTGGTGATGACCTCCTCCACCACCCCGGACGCCAGGTCCGGGCGCAGCCGGATCCTGGACACCTGGTTGCTGAAGTTCTGCACCGCCCACAGCCGCCCCGCCTCAAGCACGATGCCGTCGACGTTGGGCACGCTGACCCCGGCGATGGCCGCGCTGGCGCCGCTGGCCGGATCGACCGTGTACAGCTGGCCGGTGGCGGAGTGCGCCACGATCAGGGTCTTGCCGCTGGGGGTGGCCGCGATGCCGTTGAGGTTGAACGCCCCGCTGGTGTCGGCCGCCGGGCCGCTGAGCGCAAGCGTGCGGGACGGCCCCAGGGCCCCGGCGCCGCTGACCGGCACGAAGCAGAGCCTGGCCTGCAGGGAGTCGGTGAACCAGGCGCCGTCTTGGGTGACGGTCACGTCGTTGACGAACGTGGTGGCCGCAGCGGCGCACTGGTAGGTCGCCACGGTGGCGCCGGTGCGGGTGTCGTAGACGTAGGCCTGCCCGGTCAAGCCACCGGCGACAAACAGCAGATCGTGGGCGATATCGGCGGCCATGCCCACGGCCATGCGGCCGTCGGGGGCGTCGATGAACAGCTCGGCGCTGCCGCGCTGGAGGTCGCCGCGGAAGATGTCGCCGCGGAACAGGTCGCCGGCGTAGAAGGTGGCCCCGCGGCCGGCGGCGATGCCCTCGGCCGAGCTGGCGCCCGGCAGGACGATGAGCTCGGCTGGGCGGGCCGCGGCGGCCGGCGCGGCCAACGCGGCCACCAGGGCCAGCAGCAGGAGCGGCACCGCCCCCAGCCGGACCCGCGCCACTGCCGACCTACGCTGCGCAGTCGAGTGCATCGACCATCCTCCTGTTCAGGTGCTGACGGGGCGGGCCCGGCCAGTATGGCCGCCGCCCAAGCCGCACGTCCATCAATCGACCATGAACAGCAGGGAGCCAATCGACCATGAACAGCAGGGAGCGTCGCAGCTCGGCGCCGGGATGAAAGGCCAGCCTTGACGTATCACCCAAAGCTCGCGGTGCGGTCGTGGTCCTTCCCGGACCCGATGGCGACCGACCGAGCTGTAACGATCCATGGGCGCATCGCGGTCTTGACGACAGCGGCACGACCGAGGAGCGGTCCCCCCCCTCCTCGGTCGTGCCATCCAACCCGCGAGGATCATCCAGGCCGGCCGTGCCACAAGCATCGGCGGCGACCGGTGCTCAGTGGACGCCTACGCGCTGGCCGGCATGGAACGACGGCGCCGTGTCGCCCTGTCGCAGCAGTCCCAGCTCCCGGGCCCGGGTGACGGCTACCATGCACGGGCCACCAGCCGCGCCCGATGACCGAACTCCCGGCAGGTGCGAAGCTACCTTCTCTCGAAATGCGGGAATGGCGGCGCAGCCTCGTAGGCCGCCACGCGCGTCTGCGCCTTGCGCAATCGTTCGACGTCGAGTTTGGGCGATCGGTCGAATCGGTACAGGCCGTTGCGCTCTTGGAACGTGTCGGTGAGCTGGGTGTAGCAGTACCCGAACATCCGTGGATCGTCGAGGAGTACGCCGACCAGGCCGGTGAAGCGGCCGTACACCTCTTCCTCGTCCGCAGGGCGTTGACCATAGCCCCACGAGGCTGCGTCGTCGTCACCGCTGGCCGAGGGTGCGGCGTCGGGGTCCCACCAGATCCCGCCGAACTCGCTGCAGAAGTACGGCTGGCCGCGATAGGGCAGCGACATGGGGCGGCCGCCGGGCAGGGTGTTGAGGTACGGGCGGCCCTCGGCGAGCCCCGACATCTGCTGGGCGAAGACCTTGGGGTCCTGCTCGTACAGGTGCGAGTCGAAGACGTTAGTCTCCGACACCCGGTGGGAGTACCCGGAGGCGTCGATGACCGGACGCGAGGTGTCAGCAGCCTTGGTGGCAAGGAACATGGCTCGGGTGACGTCGTCGAGGGTGGTGATGCGGTCGTGCAGCAGCTGGTAGGTCTCGTTCAGTGGGCACCAGCCGACGATGGAGGGGTGGCTGTAGTCGCGTTCCACAGCCTCCAGCCACTGCGTGACGAATGACACTGTCGGTTGCTGGTTATCCCCCTCCCTGCCGCCGCTGGCCGCTCCCCAGTCGCCGAACTCGGCCCACACCAGATAGCCCAGCCGAGGTAGCCGTGGCAGTCGGGACCGGCAACACGGCCGACGCCTACGGGCTGAACACCGGAAAGCAGGCGCCCGGCCGCGAGGCCGACCTGCTGCTGATCGACGCGCCCAAGGGGTCCGGCTGTGATGACGGCCTGACCTCGCTCGAGCACGGCGACGTCCCCTCGGTCAGCCTGCTCATGATCGACGGCCAGATCCGGTCGGTGGGGACCAGGAACACCCTGCCCCCCAAGCGGCTGCCCGAGATCCGGGCGAGCTGAGCTGGCACAGGTCCCGGGTGTCGCGGCTCAACGCACGACCTTGCCGGGAAGGTCTGCTGACCGGCGAGAGGTCGTGGTTGACGCAGTCGCCGAAGCGGGGGTCGCGGCACGCTCTCACGACCGCCGGACCCCATGAGCTGGTGCCCATCGAGCCGCCGGCGAGCGGCCCCGCCGGAGAGGCGGCGTCATGGTTGCCTCGACGCGCCGGCACCTTGGTGTGGGTGAGCCCCCTTGTCGGTGGGTGAGTCCCTTTGTCGGGGGTGCTGTGTAGCCTGCGGGCATGCCTGACACGGCGCATTCGCATGCGTATCTTGGGCGGTCCACGGTCGATCCCGTCAGCCGGCGGGTCGGGTTGCAGACCTCCGGCGGGGCGACCATGGCCGGCCCGGCGGCCAACCCGCGGTTCTTCACCGGCTTCCTGGCCGGTGCCGAGCAGGCGGCGGCCGGGTTGCTGGCCGTCGCCGACGTCGCCCAGTCGCGCTACCACCAGCCGCAGGTCGCCGCGCTTCGCGACCCGGTGGTGACCTGCAGCGGGGATCGGCTGCGGTTTGAGTCGTTCTCCGGCTGCTGCGGGGTCTATGCCCGCCTGGACCTCCTGTCGGAGGTGCTGGACGGTGAGGTGCTGGACCGCGGCACCACCAACGTGGACGTGAACGGTCCGCTGCGGGAGGCGCTGGCCCGGGTGGGTGGCGCCGATCCGCTGCATCTCGCGGTCGGTCCGGACGAGCTGGCGGTGACGACGCTGGATGGGCCGGTGGTGGAGAAGAAGGTGCCGCTGCCCGAACGGTGGCTGCGCGGGTTCGCCGAGGTGCAGGTGATCGCGGCCGGGTTCGACCTGCGGGCCGAGGTGCCGGCGGCGGAGGCGGTGCGGTTCCTGCGGTCCCTGCCGAGCAGTTCGCGGGCGGGCGGTGCGCTGTGGGCAGTGCCGGCCGGCCGGTCGCTGCGGCTGGCCTCGCGGCCCGCGCCCGGCGCGGTGTGCCTGCCCGGACCGCAACGGCTGGAGGCGCTGCGGCCACTGCTGCGGCATGCCGGCGCGCTGCGGGTGTACGGGCCGGCGGTCGGCGCCGGCAGCCCGCCGGTGACAAGCGTCTGGGAGGTGGAGCTGCGCGGCATGCGGCTGCTGCTGATGTTGTCGCCGGAGCCGCGGCGGGGCTTCTCCGGTGAGGGCGCGGTGCTGGACGCGCTGGCCGGCGACCAGGTCGAGGCCGATGCCGATCTGGTCGGCGCGCTGCTGGCGTTCGAGCCGCGGGTGGAGGTGGACCTGTTGGCGGAGCGGTCCGGGCTTCCGCCGGGACGGGTGCGGGCCGCGCTCGGCCAGCTCGGCACCGCGGGGCGGGTGGGCTACGACGTGGCCGAGTCGGCTGGGTGTCGATGCCCGGATGGCAACGAGCCCGAGAGGGGCGGCGACTTGTCGATGCGCTGCGGGATGACCCCTTCCTGGCGGCGCTGGCGCCGCGGCTGTTCGAGGTCGACGGCGTCGGCCGGCTGTTGGCGTGGTCGGTCCGCGACTGGACCCCCTCGGGAGCGGACTGGCCGGCGGCACTGGCCGTGCTGGCGGCGGAAGGCCGGCTGGAGCGCGACATGCTGCTTGACCGCTGCCTCGGCCGGCTGCTGCGCGGCGGACATCCAACCGAGCTGCGCGGCTTCCTGCTGCTGCACCAGGCGCTGAGCCCGGACCTGGACGAGGTGGCGGGCCGGGCACGGGACTACGCCCGCCTGCTGGTGGACGCCCATTC
Organism: Actinomycetes bacterium; assembly: GCA_036000965.1. Classification (NCBI taxonomy): domain Bacteria; kingdom Bacillati; phylum Actinomycetota; class Actinomycetes; species Actinomycetes bacterium. Next base: position 19,613 of record DASYUT010000140.1, on the reverse strand, counting down.
CACCGTCGCCGTGCCGGCTCAGCGCGCGCTGCGTCGGCTCGACGACGCCGGCCGGCTGGACCTGGGCATGCTGCTGGCGGCCAGCAGGGCGGTGCTGTTCCGCCCGGAGAAGAAGCTGGTCGGCGCGCAGCTGTCCTGGCTGGACGCGGCGGCACGGCGGCAGCGCGACCGCGCCGGCGAGGTGCTTTGCGCGGTCGCGGTCGCGTTCGGGCAGGAGGCACCCGACCTGCAGGCACGGGCGCTCTCCCTGACGCTGCGGCACGCGCGGCACGCCGACCAGGCGGCCCGTGCCGAGCTGCTGCGGGCCGCGGCCGGACTCCCCGCCGACCTGCGGGAGCGGGCCGCCACGGCCCTCGGCGGCCAACTGCCCGACCCGCCGGCCGCAGCGCCGCGGGCGGTCGACGGGCCGGCCTCGGCGTCGTGGCCCGCCCTGCTGCCAGCGACGCCGCGCGAGCTGCCGCCGCCCGCCGGGCACGTTGATCCTGCCGAGCTGGTCGCCCGGCTCGAGCAGGCCGCGGCCGAGGGGTGGCAGCCATGGGAGTACGACCTGCAGCAGGCCCTCCTCCGGCTGCCACGCGAGCCCGACGCGGCGGCTGCAGACCGTGCCCGGCGGCTTGCGACGCCCGCTGGCAGGCGGCTTGCCGACTGGCTGGCCACCGGCGGCATGCCCGACCCCAAGGTGACCCGCATGGTCTACACGATCCGGCGGCGCCGCTACTGGCCGCCGTCCTCGTCCCGGCCGGCGCGGGAGGAGCTCGTCCGCGTGCTCGCAACCGTGGCCCCGCAACCAAAGGCCACGCGGCTGCTCGGCCTGACCGCGCGCCATGGCGTGGCCGCGCGCCGCCTGCTGCCGCAGCACCCGCCGCTCGCCCCCCTGCTCTGCGACCTCGCCGCACCCCAACGCTGGGAGTACGGCCATGCCGGGTGGCTGCTGTGCTGGCCGGCCGTGCTGCCCTCCCACCGCGACGTCATCGCCGCGCACCTGCAGCCGCAGCTTGCGCACCTGCCCCACGGCGCGCGCGGCGATGGGCAGGTGCTGCCGCTGCTTGCCGAGGCCGACGGCCCGGTCGGGCCCGGGCTGACCCTCGCCCTCGCCCACGGGCTCGGCGCCCGGGACCAGACTGACCGGGCAGCCACGGTCGACGCCGCACTCATCCTCGCCGGCCGCCGCCAGCTCGACGGGTCCGCGCTCGGCAGCGAGCTCGGCGCGCTGACCGCCCTCGGAGCGCTCCCGCTGAATGGCGTCACCCCGGCGCTGCGAGACATTGCGCGGTCAGGAGCGTCCGCCCTGGTCTGGGCGATCGTGGCCGCGGCGCTCCCCCCAATGCTGCCGCCCGCGGTCCAGCGGCCGCCCCGACGGCTACCCGACCTCGTGGCACTCGGCACCGAGGTCGCAGGTGCTGCCGACGGCCACGCTGCGATCCCCGGGCTGACCGCCGTCACCGGACGTCGCGGGTCGAGTCGACTGGTCGCCGAGTCCCGTCGCCTGGAGCGCGTCTTGGCCCGAAGCGGATGATCCCGTCGGCACTGTTGCATCTGGGCGAAGGGCGTCGCCGACCGTCTTGTGGAAGTGCGTGTCCGGTCCGCTCGGGCCCGGCCCCATCTCCCACCGGTAGAGACCGAACTGTCCGCTCGTCGACGCGCCGGTGGCGAGGTAGTGCGCGCCGCCGCCGGACGCGTTGACCAGCTCGGGCGGATGGCTCCCCGGGCGGAACGTCGCGCTGACCTCTCCGCTGTCACCCAGATAGCGGGGTGGGGGATAGGACATGTCAGCTTCCGCTTCCGTAGGGGCGGGTGATGATCTCCAGAACGTGGCCGCTCGGGTCCTCCCAGTAGACGCCGCGCCCCCCGTCGTTGGTGTTGAACTCGCCCGGCCGCTGCCGACCGGGGTCGGCCCAGTAGGGCAGACCCCGCTCGCGAATGCGCCCGAAGATCTGGTCGAACTCGGACTCGCCGACCAGGAACGCGTAGTGCTGCGGATGCACTGGGCCGTGGTCGTCGGCGAAGTCGAGAGAGACGTCGTTGTCGACCTGCACGACAAGGAACGGCCCGTACAGCGTGGGCGGGGCGACGCCGAGGATCTCGGCGAGGAAGGTCGCCGACTGCTGCTTGTCGCGCACGGACACGATGGTGTGGTTGAGGTGGACGGGCATCAGAACTCCTTTGCCTTACGCTGCCGGGCACGTCACCAGGCTTGGCCTTGTCACGCGCGCCCCGGTCTCCTGCCGCATGATCTTCGCGGCGGCAGTCTTGCGACGGCCACTATACATATGTATAGTTCATAGCTATCATGAGTAGCTGCTCGTACCTGTGTATAGGGGTTGAGGGATGGCGGTCCACCCGGTGGGCGATCCAGCGTTCGAGGACCTGACGGCACGCGCGCGGATCAGGGACGCGGCGCTACGCCTGTTCGCCGAACGGGGCATCGACGGGGCGACGATCCGGGACATCGCCAAGGCGGCGGGCGTGTCGGCGGGGCTGATCCGGCACCACTTCGGGTCCAAGGAAGCGCTGCGCGACGCCTGCGACGCCTACGCGCTGGAGCGTTCCATGCGCATCAAGGAGCAGGCGGTCCTGGAGGGCAAGGGCGCCGACCCGGGGTTCCTGCCCGCCGTCCACCCGACGATGCTGCTGCTGCAGCGCTACCTGGGGCGCTCGATGGTCGACGGGTCGCCTGCGGCCGCGTCGCTGTTCGACCAGATGGTCGAGCTCGCCGAACAGTGGATCGCCCACCACCACCCTGGCATAACCGCGGATCCGCGCGCCTACGCCGCGGTGCTCGTCGGGATGCAAGCGGGCCTGCTGGTGATGCACGACCACCTGTCCCGGGCGCTGGGAGCCGACGTGCTCAGCCCCGAAGGGCATCTGCGGATGAGCAGGGGAGTGGTGGACTTCTATTCGCACGCCCTGCTCAGCCCGGACCTGGCCGCCCAGGCACACGCGGCCTACGACCGGCTCCAGGCACAACGATCCCCTACCGCGGCGGAGCCGCGCTCCGCGGCTGAAGGAGCACGACGATGACCGAGGCGATCCGCGCTGAGGCGCTGGTCAAGACGTTCGGGCACACCCGCGCCCTGGACGGGCTGGACCTGACCGTACGCACCGGCGAGGTGCACGGCTTCCTCGGCCCCAACGGGGCCGGCAAGACCACCACGATCCGCATCCTGCTCGGCCTGCTGCGCGCCGGCGCCGGCACGGCCCGGCTGCTGGGCGGCGACCCCTGGCACGACGCGGTCACCCTGCACCGCCGGCTGGCCTACGTCCCCGGCGACGTCACCCTGTGGCCCAGCCTGTCCGGCGGTGAGGTGATCGACCTGCTCGGCCGGCTGCGCGGCGGGCTGGACAAGCGGCGCCGCGCCGCCCTGCTGGAGCGCTTCGACCTGGACCCACGCAAGAAGGGCCGGGCGTACTCCAAGGGCAACCGGCAGAAGGTCGCCCTGGTCGCCGCGCTGGCCTCCGACGTGGAGCTGCTGCTGCTGGACGAGCCGACCTCGGGCCTGGACCCGCTGATGGAGGCCGCCTTCCGCGACTGGATCAACGAGGAGGAACGCGCACGCGGGCGGACGGTGCTGCTGTCCAGCCACATCCTGGCCGAGGTGGAAGCGCTGTGCGAGCGGGTCACCATCATCCGCGAGGGTCGGACGGTGGAGACCGGCACCCTCACCCAGCTGCGGCACCTGACCCGCACCTCGATCACCGCCGAGCTGGCCGGCCCGCCGACCGGGCTGGCCGGCCTGCCCGGCGTACACAACCTGAAGACGCAGGACGGCCGCGTGCGCTTCGACGTCGACACCGGCGCGCTCGACGCGGCGCTGCGCCACCTCAGCGGCGTGGGCGTGCGCAGCCTGGTCAGCCAGCCGCCCACCCTGGAGGAGCTGTTTCTGCGCCACTACCGGACTGGCCAGCCGGCCGACACCGCCCAGGACGGCAGGCGCGCGGAGGTGGCGCGATGAGCACCCTGACGGGCTCCGGCAAGCTGGTCCGCCTGATCCTGCGGCGAGACCGGCTGCTGATGGCGCTGTGGATCGTGTTCTTCTGCCTCATCCTGAGCAGCTTCGCGGCCTCCCTCGGCGAGGTCTTCCCCACGGCCGCGGAACGCCAGCAGTACGCCGACAACGCGGGATTCGTCGCGCTCTACGGTCGCCTGTCCGGCACCAGCCTCGGCGAATTCGTCGCATGGCGGGCAGGGTTCCTCCCCGTCGTCGTCGGTCTGATCGGCCTGCTTACCGTCATCCGGCACACCCGCACCGAGGAGGAGACCGGCCGCCGCGAGCTGCTCGGCGCCACCGTGGTCGGCCGGCACGCGGGCCTGGCGGCGGCGCTGGCCGCGACCTTCGGCGCCAACCTGGTGCTCGCCGCGCTGGTGGCGCTGAGCATGATCAGCCAGGACCTGCCCGCCACCGGATCGTTGGCCTTCGGCGTGGAGCTCGCCGCCGCCGGGCTGGTCGGGCTCCGCCAGCGCGACATCCCCGTCACCTGACCGACCACACCATGCAGGTTTGAGAAGAACAGCCGCGACAGGCGCTACCGACGCCCGCCGCACATCCGTCTGACCGTCGACACCCACCAGGGTGTTACCCACCCCAGGGTGTTACCCACCGCCCTGAGCTGGGCGGTTGACGCTCACCAGGGATGGCACGATGAAGTGACGGCGTGCCAGGTCGCCGATCTTGGGAACCAGGCGAGGGTTGCCGAGGTCAGATAGACAACGACAGCGGCAGCCGGGGAGGGGAGATGCGACGCTCGATCGTTCTCACCGTCACTGCCCTGGTGCTGCTGAGCGGCTGCTCGGTCGTGCGCGACGTGTCCGCTGCGCGCTGCCCCTCGTCGCGGAAGCTCCTCCCCCAGGGTGCCGCCGACTACATCGACTTCGTCCGTGTCGGCGGGATCACCTACCACGCTGGGATCAGGCCGGCGGCCGGGCGGGCGCTGCGCGACAGCGACCTCGGCGCCCAGGTCGCCGTGGTGCGCTGCAAGCTCGCCGACCACATCATCGAAGGGCCGGGCACGCGCCTGGACGGCGACGCCGCCTACCTGGACACCGGCACCCCTGTCTACGCGGTCAAGGGCTACCGGCCGACCTTCCGCCTGGCGGCGCGGCGAGACGGCAAGCTGGTGCTGTTCGAAGCCGCCGACAACCCCCGCGCCCGGACCTGGGCTGACCTGCTCGACCTTGGCGGCAAGGTCAGCTGGATCGGCGTCAACGACGGCAACAACCGACAGGTCGCGGCGATCAAGGACCGAAAGCAGGTCGCCCGGCTGGTCGACCTGCTGCTTGGCAGCCCCGCCGGCAAGCCAACGGCCTGCGCCGACGGGGGCAACGTCTTCCTGGCCTTCCATCTCGATGACGCGACGGCCACCGTCTTGAGCTACAACCTCCACTTCCGCCGTCTGGACTGCCGCGACCCCCTGCCCAAGCCGTTCGGCGCCGCGATCCGCGCAGCGCTGCGATGAGCCAGCGCCTGGATGTGGCCAGCGGACGGATGCGGCTGGGTTGAGACCATGCCTGCCTGGCGTCGCCCAGCCGTGGGATGTCTCCTCGCAATGCCGGTCGGTCAGCGCAAGAGCACCGTCCTGCCGCAGACGCGATCGCCTCAGCGCTGGCCGGCCAGGCGTGGACGTTCCTGGCGTCTCGGGCTTATGGTGAACCGGTCCGGTTCTCAAACGGGGAGGTCGGGGTCGTGCGGAAGCTGTTCTTGCTCCTGGCCGTGGCCGCGCTGGTGGTCGCGACAGCAACAAGCGCCACGGCAGCCAAGCCGGGCCCGGGCACCAGTACCGGCGTCGGCTCCGTCTTCGTCCCCAACCCCGTCCAGTCGCTGGGTGACGAGTCGCTGACCGACCAGAAGGACGCCGACGCGGCTGTGCCGGCGGCCGCCTACCACGGCGTCACCCTCACCAACCTCGACGGGAGCGGGTTCCTGCGCGGCGACTACGCGACCGTCGTCAGCGAGACCGGCAATCCCGCCTACTCGCCGACGAACACCTTCCGCTACACCCGCCACCAGGACGAGTTCGAGCAGGTCATGGCCTACTACTGGATCACCGAGGCGCAAAAGTACATCCACACGCTCGGCTTCGGCGTCTCCCGGCGGCCGATCGACAACCAGCCCCAGGCGGTCCGGATCAACCAGTGGGGGCTCGACAACTCGTTCGCGACCGACCACCCGAAGAACGAGCTGCGCTTCGGCAAGGGCGGCGTCGACGACGCCGAGGACGCCGAGGTGATCCTGCACGAGTACGGGCACGCCATCCATTTCTCGCAGAACTTCGTCTTCGGCTCCGAGCAGGCGGGGGCGATCAGCGAGGGCTTCGCCGACTACTGGGCGGTGACCGTCGGGGACGTGGTCTCCAAGGCGCTGGGCGTCCCGGCGCGCGAGCCGCTGCCGTGCGTCGCCGACTGGGACTCGGTCTCGTACACCAGCACGGTCCCGCACTGCCTGCGGCGCGTCGACACCGACCTGCACTACCCGCAGGACCTGAACGGCAGGGTGCACCACGACGGCCAGATCTGGTCGCGCGCCCTGTGGGACATCCGCCAAGCGCTCGGCAACGTCAGAGCCGACACGATCATCCTCCAGGGCTCGTTCGACTTCCCTGGCACGACCATGCCGGACCTCGCGAACCGGACGGTTGCGGCCGCGCAGCAGCTTTATGGCAGCGCCGCGGCGGCGGTCGTCACAAAGGCCTTTGCCGACCGCGGGATCCTCTGAACCGTCGCAAGAGCGATAGGAGGGCGCGTCCCAGCTCCGCGAACAGCCGCGGCCATGCCGGATCGTAGGAAACGATCTCAATCTAGGGTGTCCGTGATGCTGCGCCCTGGCATGAGGAGACCGGACGATAGGCGGACCATAGGCAAGGTGTCACGCCTGCCAAGGAGGTCCGGCCTTGGGCAGGCTTGGCTGCGACATCACAGCCTGGGCGCGGGCGGACGGTCGCCGACCGGGTGACGTTCCTCACCGACCGCGACGGCCGGGGCGCCCGCAGTTGCTCCTTCATGGGTGTTGCCAGCGCCCGCCGCGATCGAGGGGGTTTGTGCTGTGGCCAGTGCAGGGTGCTCGGATCGGTGACTGACCGCGCCTGGGGAGACACCGATGACCCGCTTGAACGCACGGCTGAAGGCCGCCTCCGAGTGGTAGCCGAACAGCGTGGCGAGTTCGCGGATGGTGGTCCGGCCCTGCTGGAGGCGCGCCAACGCGACGTGCATGCGCCAGCGGGTGACGTACTGCACGGCAGGCTCACCGACCAAGTGGGTGAACCGAGCCGCGAACGCTGAGCGGGACATCGCAGCCTCGTTCGCCAGCGAAGCGACGGTCCACGGATGCCCGGGGTGACGGTGCACGGCCACGATCGCTTGGCCGATCTGTTGGTCTTGCAGCGCGCCGAGCCAGCCGGTCCGCGCGGCCGGGTCCCCTTCGATCCAGGCGCGGATCGCCTGGATGACCAGGATGTCGGCCAAGCGGGTGATGACCGCTTCACCGCCAGGGCGCAACTGGCGCACCTCGGCAGCCATCAGGCTGAGGGTGTCGCCGATCCAGGTCCTGGAGGGCGCGGTGGCGCCATCGGTGTGGATCACCGGCGGCAGGAGTCTGAGGAGCTGGGTCGCGGCGGGGTCGTGGAAGGAGACGATGCCGCACACCAGCGTGGACGGCGCCCCACCACCGCCGTGGCGCAGGATCGAGTAGTGCTCGCTGAGCAGCTGCTGCGGGAGTTGGTCGACCCGTCGGGCGGGCGTGACCCCCGGCTGGCTGAACAGCCGGTGGCCGCGGCCGTGCGGCACCAGCGCGAGGTCCCCCGCTCGCAGGTACAGCGGGTCGGCGCCGTCAACGCCGAGCCAGCACCCACCGGCGGTGACGACGTGGAAGCTCAGGCAGTCGGCGAAGGCGGGCATCTCCAGCGCCCAGGGCGCGGTTGCCTCCGTCCGGCAGTAGAAGGCCCCGGTCATCCGCAGCAGGTGCAGCGCCTCCCCGAGGGGGTCGACCGGCGTCCAGGGATAGTCGTGCGTCATGCCAGACCAATCGTCCCAACTTCATGGATGAATGAGCATAAACGAGCGACGCACAAGCATAGCGTGTCCCAAGGCTGCTGGGTAGCGTGGACGCAATCTACAAGACAGGCGTCTGGGGCGCATGGCAGAGGGAGCACAGCGATGAAGGTGCTGGTTGTTGGAGCAACCGGCGGCTCGGGACGTGCCGCCGTCGACGAACTGCTGTTGCGGGGCCATGCGGTGACCGCGTTCTCGCGGCACGCTGCGAGGCTGGGTGCGGTGCCCGGCCAGCTGCGCGCGATCAACGGGGACGCAACCGACCCCGCCGACGTCGACCGCGTGGTCCGCGGGCAGGAGGCGGTCATCGTCACCCTTGGGATCAGCGAGAACGCCCTTCGGATCCGGTTGCTCGGCCCTACGAGCACGCCGATGGACGTCCGGTCCCGAGGCACCCGCAACGTCATCACGGCCATGCGCCAGCACGGGGTTGGCAAGCTGGTGGCGCAGACGTCCTACGGGGTGGGGGCGACCCGGGACAAGCTTCCGCTGCTGCAACGGCTGGTCTTCCGGCTGGTGCTGCGACCGCAGATCGCCGACACCGAACGCCAGGAGCGTGCGGTGCGCGCCAGCGGTCTGGACTGGGTGATCGCCCAGCCGGTCAACCTGACCGACGACCCGCACGCGGGTCTCCCGTTCGCCTCGCCGACTGGCGAGCTTCGCGGCATGAAGGTGTCCCGCAGCTGCGTCGGCCGGTTCCTCGTGCAGGCGCTGGAGGGATCCGAGTACGTGGGCAGGTCAGTCGCCCTTTCCGCCGTCGCCCCCGCCACGACCCTTCCGGCGTCCAGCGCCTGATCCAGCCCGCAGCGCCACGAGGTCGTGCTCGTGGCAGCTGCCCGGCCAGCCCCGTCGCACCACCACAGCACGCCCAGAGCGTCGACACCGCCAGCCCCTGGGCGGTGTGGTGTGGCGCTTGGCGTCATACAGCACCTTGTGGTTGGCCCACCCGGCGGCGCGTTGCACCCGGGTGCCCAGCCCGTCGACCACGACCGCCTCGCCGGTTTGGCCATCTCCTCAAGCAGCTCGCGCAGTCCTTGGAGGGTTCAAGCGTGAGCACCTTACCGATGGGCTGGTCCCCGTCAACGTCCGAACGCGCGGAGCATCACGGACACCCTCAATGGCGGGTCGCTGCTTGCCGCCCGACAGACGGCCAGCGACAACCGGTTCATCCATAACGTCCAGAGCATGCCACACACTATCGAGCCGGGCATCGAACCGCCCCCTCTGAGAGACAAACGCCCAGCTCAGGGCTTTATGCAACACGATGTTCCGTGCCAAGGCGCCCGCTGGACCGAGCCGACGACCGGGCAAGGATCAGCGTCCCTAGCGGCGTCGCTGCCGCCGCGCCAGCACCAGGCGGGTGTGCTGGATCCGTAACCCCTGAGAGCGGGTCAACGGCATTTGACGAGCCTGCGGGGTCAATGTAGATTGACTTCATGGGTGAGGCGGCTCCGAGCGAGGTGACCGCGGTGGCGGCGGCGACCGGCAGCCAGGACCCGGAGGTTGGGCTGGCCGCGGTCGCCGCCCTGCGCGGCCTGGTGGAGGTGCTGGAGGCCCTGCAGGTCGAGAACGCCCGCGCCGAGGGCTGGTCGTGGCAGCAGATCGCGGCCAGGCTCGGGGTCACCAAGCAGGCGGTGCACAAGAAGTACGCCGGCCGGCGGTTCGGGTTCCGGAGGTAGGACACGTGGTCCAGCGCAGCGAGCATGTCGGCCGGGTCCTGGACCTGGCCCGGGAGGAGGCCGCCCTGGTCGGCCACTGCTATGTGGGTCCCGAGCACCTCCTGCTGGGCCTGCTCCGCGACGGCGGCGGCGGGGCCGCCCGGGTCCTGCGGGCCCGTGGCGTGGACCTGCAGGCCGCGAGAGCCGCGCTGGGCCGCCTGGCGGAACGGGGGGTGGTGCCCGGCCCGCGGCCAAGCGACGCCGAGCTGCTGGGCACGCTCGGCATCGACCTGGAGGCGATCCGTCGCACCACCGAGCAGGCCTTCGGCCGCAAGGCCGTGGGGTGGGCGATACGGGAGGCTGTTCGCCGGCGACGCGGTGGGGTTGGGCGGGTGCCGCGGACGCCGCTGCGCGACCCACCATGCTTCGCCTGGCGCGCGCAGTACTTCGCCAGCGAGCAGGCCGAGGTGCTCGGCTACGCTGAGGTCGGCCCGGAGCTGCTGCTGCTTGGGGTGGTGAAGGACATCCAGACGTCCTGGCCGAGGTGCATGAAGAACCGCTGGGTGCGGCAGCTGCACGCCTCCGTCGGCCTTCCCAACGGCTACCGTGGCGCGGCCGGACCCCTGCTCGAGGCGTTCGGGGTGGACCTGGACGAGCTGCGTGAGGCCCTGGTGACCGAGCTTCAGGCGGCCGTGCCGTGAGCCGGTGTTGCGAAGCGGTACGTCATGGAGGATTCCGGAGGTAGCGCGAGGTGTTCGAGCGGTTCACCGAGCAGGCCCATCTGGTCCTCGACCTTGCCCGGGACGAGGCTGAGCGGCTCGGCCACCGCTATCTCGGCCCGGAGCACGTCCTGCTCGGGGTGCTCGCCGAGGGCCAGAGCGGGGCTTCGCGGGTGCTGCGGGCCTCTGGGGTGGAGTTGGCGGCGGCGCGTGCCGAGCTGCTCGATCTGGCAGGGCGGGCGGTGGTGCCAGCTCCCCGGCCGAGCGACGCCGAGCTGCTGGGGATGCTGGGGATCGACCTGGACACGGTCCGTCGCAACACCGAGGAGACGTTCGGCTTCCGGGCGGTCGGGGAGGCGACCTGGCGGGTGACGCGCCGGCGGGGTTGGCGGGGCGGGAGGGTGGTGTGGACGCCGCTGTGTGGCCCGCCGTTTTTCGCCAAGCGCGCCCTGCAGCTGGCCAGCGAGCAGGCGAGCGCGCTCGGCCACGGCGAGGTCGGCCCCGAGCATGTGCTGCTTGGGGTGCTGGAGGATGCTCGCCAGCCGGCGGGCGGCACAAAGGGGTCCCGGCGGCACCGGCGGATCACCGCGCACGTCGGCCTGCCGGGCGACTACCGGGGCGCGGCGGGGCCGCTGCTGGAGGCGCTCGGGGTGGACCTGGACGGGCTGCGGGATGCCGTCGCCGCCGAACTGCGCGGGCTTGCGTCGTGAGCCGGCGTGGGCGGCTGGGGTTCGTGGCCGCGTGCCTGCTGGTGTTCGCGCTGCTCGCCGCCTGGGATGTGAACCCGCCCCGGCCGCTCAGCTCCGGCGCCACCGTGATCGGCGGCAGCGACCGGCTGGCCCGCGACATCGCGCCGCTGCTGCGCTGAGCGGCAAACCACTATCCGATCTGACACCTGAGGGTTACGCTGCGGGAATGGAGCGCTACTGCGTGGGCGCCAGCATGGAGCTCGACTGGGCCGAGGACCAGGCCCAGGCGAAGTGGGACTGGTGCCTGGCCAAGCGGGTGTTCGGCTGCTTCCGCCCCTACTGGCGGCGCGGGCTGGGCGCGGTCGCGTGCATCGCCGCCGGGGCCGTCATCGGGCTGGTCCCGGCGGTGGTCACCAAGGGCGTGATCGACGCGCTGGCCCACCCAGGCGAACGGTTCAGCGAGCTTGCGTGGCTGATCCTGCTGGGGGTGGCCGCGTCGCTGGTCGGCGGGCTGATCGGGGTGGCGGAGTCGTGGTTCAGCGCCACCATCAGTCAGCACATCATGCACGACCTGCGCGAGCAGCTGTTCGGCCGGCTGCTGCGGCAGTCGGTCGGGTTCTTCACCAGGAGCCGCACCGGCGACGTCATGAGCCGCATCGGCAACGATGTCAACGCCGTCGAGGACGTCGTCGCCGACACCATCCTCGGGCTGGTCTGGAACCTGTTCGTGATCCCCAGCACGCTAGTGTTGATGGTGGTGCTGGACTGGCGGCTCACCCTGCTGGCGCTGGCGTTGATGCCGCTGGCGCTGCTGCCCAGCCGCCGCATCGGCCGCACCACCTACCAGGCCCGCAAGCAGACCCAGGCCCATCTCGGCAAGCTGACCGCCTACCTGCAGGAGGTCCTCGGGATCTCCGGGATCCTGCTGGTCAAGGCGTTCGTCACCCAGCGCCGCGAACGAGCCCGCTTCGGCGCGCTGAACGGCGAGCTGCGCCGGCTGCAGCTGCGCCAGGAGATGATCGGCCGCTGGTTCTACATGCTGATGGACGTGCTGCAGACCGCCGGCCCGGCGGTGCTGTGGCTGTACGGCGGCTGGCTGGTCTTCGGTGGCCAGGCCACCGTCGGCACCGTGGTGACCTTCATCGTGGTCCTGGCCGGGCGGCTGGGCGGCGCGATCGGGTCGCTGGGCAGCCTGCACGTCAACATCACCGGGTCGCTGGCGCTGTTCAACCGCATCTTCGCGCTCCTGGACCTGCCGGCTGAGGTCACCGACCGCGACGGCGCCCGCCCGCTGCAGCGGGTCCGCGGCGCGGTCGGCTTCGACCGGGTCACCTTCGCCTACCGGCCGGAGCTGCGGCCGGCGCTGCAGGCGGTGTCGTTCCGGGTCGAGCCCGGCCAGCTGGTCGCGCTGGTGGGCCCGACCGGGGCCGGCAAGTCGACCGCGGTGTCGCTGGTGCCCCGCTTCCACGACCCCCAGCAGGGCCGGGTCCTGGTCGACGGCCACGACGTCCGCGACCTGACCTTGGAGTCGCTGGGCGGCCACATCGGGATCGTGTTCCAGGACACCTTCCTGTTCCACGCCTCGATCGCCGACAACCTGCGCTACGCCCGCCCCGACGCCAGCGACGACGAGCTGGTCGCCGCCGCCACCGCCGCGCACCTGGACGGCTTCATCGGCTCGCTGCCCGACGGCTACGACACCGTCGTCGGGGAGCGCGGCCACCGGCTGTCGGGTGGGGAGAAGCAGCGCGTCGCGATCGCCCGGGTGATCCTCAAGGACCCCCGCATCCTGCTGCTGGACGAGGCCACCTCCCACCTGGACACGGTCTCGGAGCAGCTGATCCAGGCCGCCCTCAAGCCGCTGTTCGCCGGGCGGACCACGATCGCGATCGCCCACCGGCTGTCGACCGTGCTGGCCGCCGACCAGATCCTGGTGCTGGACCACGGCCGCCTGGTCGAGCAGGGCAGCCACACCGAGCTGCTCGCGGTCGGGGGGCTGTACGCCCAGCTTTACGAGCGCCAGTTCCAGGCCCAGGAGCCGGCGGTCGCGCAGCTCAGCCGCTGACCGCCACGGTCCTCAGTCGCACAACGCGGCGTGCCGCCGCTCAGCTCCGCCCGGCCGCGCGCAGCAGGGCCTCGCGGACCCAGCGCTCCTGCGGCTGCCCGGCGAGGTGGTGCTCGAGACGATACAGGCGGCAGGCGAGCGTGTACTCGGCGGGCCAGCGGCACACGACTCCAGTGCCACCACGAAGGCCACACGAGGGTCCTGATGTGCGCAGGACAGACCGCGGTCGACGGCAACGGGGCGCCCCAACACCCTGGTGACATGGCGGCGCAGATCGGGCTCGCGCTCGACAACCTCCAGGCCGTCCTGGCGGGCGCGGGCATGAGCCTCTCGAACGTGGTGCGGCTCAACACCTACACGACCGACGTCGACGCGTTCATTCAGCACGGAGCCGTTCTGGGCCAGCGCACGGGCGCGGCCGGTGTCGCGCCCCCGGGGACCCTGCTCGGCGTCGTCCGGCTCGCCTTCCCCGAGCTCATGGTGGAGCTCGAAGCGACCGCCATGGCCTGACGGCCCTACGGCCCTCCGCGACCGGGCGGTTCCCCGTGGCCGCTTATCAACGGGTCCCGCGCAGGACCGAGCGCAGGTACTCGGCGCTGGTCCACACGTCGGCCACCGGGCCGTCGCCCCTGGGCTCCTCGGTCAGGATCGTGTCCTGCTCCAGCACATACCAGCCGTCGTAGCCGCGGGCGCGCAGGGACCCGACGATGGCAGGCACGTCCACGTCGCCCGACCCGAGCGGGCGGTACATCCCGTCACGCACCCCTTGGGTGTAGGTCAGCCGGCCGTCCTGGACCCGCCCGGCGATCCTTTTGTCCACGTCCTTGAGGTGGGTGTGGGCGATCCGCTCGGGCGCCTGCCTGGCCAGCTCGGCCGGGTCGGTGCCGCCGATGAACAGGTGCCCGGTGTCCAGGCACAGGGAGATCGAGGAGCCTTCGAGCACCCGCCAGACCTCGTCGCCGTTCTCGACCACGGTGCCCACGTGCGGGTGCAGCACCGCCCGGACGCCGTGCTCGGCGGCCAGCGCAGCCAGGCGGTCCAGGTTGGCCAGCAGGGTCCGCCAGCCGGCCTCATCCAGCTCCGGGCGGGTGTCGTAGCCCTCTTGGCCGGTGACGGCCGACAGCACCAGCACGCCCGCGCCGGAGGCGTCGTAGCCCTGGAGCAGGCGCTCGACCTCTGGCACGGGGTCGTGCCCGGCCACGTGCAGCAGCAGCGGGGTGAACCCACCGACGGCCCGCAGGCCATGGTGGTCCAGGACCCGGGTCATCGCGTCGGGTTCGCCGGGCAGGAAGCCGTCGGGCCCGAACTCGGTCGCGCTCAGGCCGACCTCGCGCATCTCGGCCAGCACCCGGTCGGGCCGCAGCTGGTAGCCCCAGCCCGGGACCTCGCAGACCCCCCAGGAGATGGGCGCGCCGGCGGTCTTGCCCTCGGCGGCAGGTGTCTCGGTCGTGCTCATGTGCGCACCTCTTTCATCCGCACCGGTCGGTGCACGTGCAGGGACGTGGTACAGGCTTCGGCGATCCAGCCGGCCTCGAGTGCGTCGACGCCCGCGGCCAGCAGGGCGGCGTCCACGACCGTGTCGGCGCGCACGATCGCGCCCTCGGCGACGGCCAGGTCCTCCGGGCCGGGCTGGGCCACGAACTCGGCGGTGTCGCCGAGCACGCCGGTGACCAGGGTCGGGTCGACGGTGCCGAGTCCGACGACCACGGGCCGGCGGGCGGTCACCGGCCCGCCCCCTGCGGCAGGGGGACCGGCGGGGCGCTGCTGGCCCGGACGACCAGCCGGGGCGCCACGAGCTGCTCGGCGCCGGGTCGGTCCGGGGCGGCGATCCGAGCCAGCAGGCGGCGGGCGGCCAGCCCGCCGATGCCGGCGCTGTCGGGGTTGACCGAGGTCAGGGAGAGCTGCCGGAGCTCGGCCAGGAAGGTGTCGTCGTAGCCGGTGACCGCCAGCCCGCCGGGCAGGTCGACCCCGGCGTCGGCCGCGGCCGACATCGCCCCCACGGCGGCCAGGTCGTTGACGGCGGCCAGCGCCGTGACCGGGCGGCGGCGGCTGCGCCCGCCGCCGAGCAGCGTGGCCGCGGCGGCGTAGCCGCCGTCCTCGCTGAAGTCGCACGCCTGCACGACGATCTCGTCGCCGAGCCCATGGCGGGTCATCGCCGTGCGGTAGCCGGCAGCTCGTTCGTCGGCCACGGCCCCCCCAGCCCCGCCCAGGTGCGTGATGTGGCGGTGGCCGCGCTCGACCAGGTGATCGACCACCAGCCCCATGCCGGCGGCGTCGTCGCTGCGCACCACGTCGGCGCGGGCCAGGCCCTCGGCGCGGGCGCCGACGACCACCACGGGCAGGTCGCCGACCACGTCGGCCAGCCGCGCCGGGTCCGGGACCGAGCCGACCACCAGCAGGCCGTCGACGCGCAGGTCCCGCAGCGCCCCGATCACCCCGACGTCGAGCCGGCGCTGGCCGCCGGCGCTGGAGGGCAGCACGGCGCTGGTCAGCAGCGTGGTCAGCCGGGCCTCCTCCAGCACCTGGCTGACGGCCTCGACGATGTCCATCGACCAGGGGTTGCGCAGGTCGGCGGCCAGGACCCCGGCCGCTCCCGAGTGCACCGCCGACAGCGACCGCGCGGCCCAGTTGGTCCGGTACCCCAGTTCGGCGGCGGCCCGCCGGACGCGCCGGCGTTTGTCCTCGCGGACCAGCGGCTCCCCGCGCATGACCAGCGACACCAGCGACTTGGACACCCCGGCGCGCTCGGCGACGTCGCGGATCGTCGGCCTGCGCGGCGGGCCGGCGACCTGCTCAGCCACGGGTCGGGCCCTGCGCGGGCGCGGGCTCGCGACCGAAGGTGGCGCCCGGGACGGGGAGGACCGCCTGCCAGGTGCCGCTGGCCGCGGACGCTTCGGCGGCGGCGATGACCTCGGCCACGGCGTGGGCGTCCTCGATGGTGGCGTTGCGGCGCTCCCCGCCGGTCACTGCGACGAGGAACTTCTTGGCCTCGATGACCTTGAGGTCGTCATAACCCATGGCGATGCCCGGGCCGGGCTGGAACCTGGCGTAGTCGCCCAGGTGGGGGTTGCCGAGCACGGTGGTGTAGCCCTGGTGGGGGCCGCCGCGACCCAGGCAGACCCGCAGCTCGTTCATCTGCTCGAAGGCCCAGACGGCCGAGCCGTCGGTGCCGTAGAGCTCAAAGCCCAGGCCGCACTGGGGCCCGACGATCGTGCGCGACGCCTCCAGCGTGCCCACCGCGCCGGGGCCCTGCGCGGTCGGGGCGAAGCGGACCAGGGCGGCGGCGTAGTCGTCGTTCTCCACCGGTCCCAGCTCGCCGTCCTCGATCACCGCGAAGTGGGTGTCTGAGCCCATCGGCAGGATGGGCCGCTCGGCGTAGATGGTGCTGGTGAGCGCGCTGACCTCGGCGATCGGGCCGACGAGGTAGCTCACCAGGTCGACGACGTGGCTGAGCAGGTCGCCCAGGGCGCCGCTGCCGGCCAGCTCACGCTTGAAGCGCCACGACAGCGCCCCCTTGGGCGCGGCGGCGTAGCCGGAGAAGAACACCGCGCGGACGTTGGTGATGCGCCCGAGCGCACCCTGGGCCACCAGCTCGCGGACATGCTCCACGGCCGGGGCGTGGCGGTAGTTGTAGCCGATGGAGGTGACGATCCCGGCCGTTCGGGCGGCCGCGGCGACCTCGCCGGTCTCCCGCGCGTCCCGCCCGACCGGCTTCTCGATCCAGAAGGGCTTGCCCGCCTCGGCGGCGGCTAGGCCGATCTCGTGGTGCAAGACGTTGGGGGCGCAGATCGACACCACCTCCACCTCCGGGTCGGCCAGGACCTCGCGGTAGTCGCCGCTGCCGCGGGCGTAGCCGAGGATGCCGCGGGCGTAGGTGACGCGGTCGGCGGCGGTGTCGGCGGCGTGGACCAGCCGTGGCCGCAGCCCCAGCTCCGGGTAGACCGACGGCAGCGCCTGGTAGGCGCGGCTGTGGAGCTTGCCCATCCAGCCGACGCTGATCAGCCCCACACCGACGTCGCCGCTCGCGGTGCCGTTCGTGCCGCCGTTCGTGCCGCTGTCCGTGCTGGTGCTGGTCATGTGCGGCCTCCCCGCGTGCTGGGGGTGGGTTGTCGTGCCCGCCCGAGCTCACCTGCGACGGCGGCGGCGAGCAGGGTGGCGTCGGAGCCGATGGCCACGAAGGTCCAGCCTTCGGCCTGTCGCGCGGCCGCGGCGGCGCCGTCGCCGACCAGCAGCCCGCACGCCTTGCCGTGCCGCTTGGCCGCGGTGCGGACCCGCTCGAGCGCCGCGAGGTAGGTGGGTGCCCGCAGGTCGCCGGGCACGCCGAGGTTGTAGCTGAGGTTGTAGCTGAGGTCCTGGGGCCCGACGAACAGCACATCCACCCCGTCGAGGGCGGCGATCGCCTCGACCTGCTCCACGGCGGGCGCCGACTCGATCTGCACCACGCCCAGGACCTCGCTGCTGGCGCGGCCGAGGGCGCCCGGGTCCAGGCCGAAGCGGCAGGCGCGGTTGTAGGTGGCCACGCCCCGGTCGCCGTCGGGCGGGTGGCGCAGGTGCCTGACCGCCTCGCCGACCTCCTCGGCGGTGTCCATCCGGGGCAGCATCACCCCGGCGGCGCCCAGGTCCAGGACCCGGCCGATGCGGATGCGGGCGCCGGACTCCACCCGCACCACGGTCGCGACGCCGTAGGCGCCGGCGGCGGGGACCAGGTCGCGGACCTGCTCCTCCCCGCCCGACCCGTGTTCCAGGTCCAGCACCAGCCAGTCGACCCCGGCGGCGGCGCAGGCCTCGGCGGTGAGCGGTGAGGCGGCGCCGACGAAGGTGCCCAGGGTCGCCTCGCCGGCGGCCAGGCGGGCCCGGAGCCGGCCGTGGTCCAGCGGGGACGGTGTGGCCCGGGTGGGGCCGGTGGGGCCGGTGAGGCTGGCGGGGTCATCCGTCACCGATCAACATCTCTGTGCGAGCCATCGCCGTTCTCCTCCGACGCTGCTATGGCATCCTTGGACCGTTCCAAGTTGGACCGTTCCAAGGATGGACGACGGTGGCATTCGCGTCAAGAGCGAGTTTGCTCCTTCGGGAAGGGCGACCCTGAGGGTTGGTCACGCGGCGGCATCACCGGTCGCTCGACGGGATACCGGCATCGCTGGCGAGGCGCGCGACGTGTCGCGAGCGGCCTTCCTGGTCCAATCTCAGCTCGGGATAAGGACCGACACGGACGAGCTTCACTGCGTCAGCTCAGTCCTACGGCCACCTCGCCACACCTATATCGACATCTAGCCGCGTACCGCTCAGTACCACCAGCCCTGGATAGATGCACTCCTCATAAACGGGTGGCAGCCACCGTCTCGCTCTGAAGTAATGTGCTCAGTATCGCAAGGCTACGGGCATCGGGATGTCATCGCAGTCTTCCTGGGTAGCGGGTTGTTCGGTGGGCTCTGCCCGTTTCGGCATTGTTACGAGCGCCGGCTGGAACCCGGGACCCAACGCCGGACGAGCTGCTCAGCCATGCTCTTTGTGCTCATAGCGTGCGAGCATCCCGCAAACCCCTCAACCGGTCATGAAACCCCTCTAAGGCTTGCCTTGCCGCTGGCCGAGAAGAGTCCCATGGGCCAGATTCCTGCACCCCGGTCATCGCTTGCCCGCCGCTTGAGGCTGGCGCTTGCGACCATGCTGCTGCCGGTCGCGGCGGTCGCTGGGGCAGGACTGGTCACGTTCCGCTTTTCGATCTCGGCGCTCGAGGAGTTCCGCGAGGAGACCGTCGAGGAGTCCAAGCGCATCGAGGCGGTCAGGCACCTGCTCGTGGAGGCTGACGACCTGGGCGAAGCCTCCGTCGAGCAGGACGACCCGGCCACGGGCAAGCGGTTCGTCGCGCTCAGCGCGCAGATCGACCGGCGCTTCGACGATCTCCAGACCTTGGCCACACAGCAGGAGCGTCAGCTCGCGGCGGAGGCCGACGCGATGTGGAAGACGTCCGCGGCCGATATCGAGGCGGCAAAGGCGATCCCGAAGGGGGGCGCGACCGACAACCGGCTCGATCCGTTCCACGATCATATCGACCAGGCGGGTTCGATCCTGGCCGACCTCCACTCGCTCAACGGCAACCAGGTCGCAGACGAGATCTCGTCACTGCGACGGCGGGAGCAGGACCAGCTCCTGGCCGGCCTCGCCGCGCTCGTCATCGGCTCGACCGCTGCGTTGTTCCTGGCCCGGCGGCTGGGCCGCTCGATCACCCGACCTCTGCTGTCGTTGAAGGACGCGGCGACGCGGTTCGGCTCGGACGACCTGTCGCATCGGATCCCGGTGAGTGGCGACGACGAGCTGGCCCAGCTGGGCAACGCCTTCAACGCCATGGCGGGCAGCCTCCACAAGAGCAGGGCCGACCTGCGCGAGAGCGAGCAGCGCTTCCGCGCCCTGGTGCATCACGCCTCGGACGTGTTCACGGTGATC
>DASYUT010000139.1 GCA_036000965.1 Actinomycetes bacterium | reverse complement strand
GTCGGTGGCGTGCTGGCCGGGCTGGATGGCGTGGGTGGTCTCGGCGGCCAGGAAGCGCTCGGCGACGGCCGGGTCGGAGTTCTCCGACCCGGCGGCCCGGGTCAGCTCCTCGTCGGTGATGATCCCGGTCCCCGGTTCGGCGGCCACGTTCCCCCGGTAGCCGTCCCGGCGGCACTCCGGGGACTTGCGGGTGTGGCGGGCGTCGGGGTCGACGGTGGAGATGATGCGGTCGGCGGCCACCTTGCGGGCGATCCGCCAGCGCCCGTCGGTCCCGTCGGAGCCCTCGGCCGGTTCCACGTCTTGGCCGGCGACCAGCGCCAACAGCGCCACCGCGGCCTGGGCCCGCTCGTCGGTTGCCGCGTCGCTGACCGCTTCGACCAGCGCACCTGCGTCGTTGACCAGGGCCGACACCAGCGCGTCCTTGGCCGCCGGGTCCTCCCAGTCGATCTGGGGCTTGCCCGGGGTGGTGTCGTCATGACCGGTGCACACCGCCTGGATCTGGGTGGCCGCCCCGGGCACCTCCCGCCCCACCCGGCGGACCGCCGCGACCAGCTGGGTGATGGTGTCCTGGGTCGCGACCGCATCGGCCAGGATCGTGGAGTCCACCGCCCGCCGCCTGCGGCCAGCAAGGACCCCGGTCTCCTCGACCACCCGCCTGACCGCGTCGTTGAGGCGATGCGGCCGCGCCGAGCGGGCCAGCCGCTGCCGCCAGTAGGTCAGCGTGGAGGGATGAAACCCCTCCTCGTCCAGGGCCATCCCGGTCGCGACCTTCCACCGCAGATCACAGCGGGCCGCCTCCGCGGTCTCGGCATCCGACAGGTCATGCAAGCTCTGCAAGGTCAACACGGCGGCCGCCACCGGCGCGGGTATCGACGGGCGGCCCCGGCCTGAGGGGAACAGGTCCGCGAACGCCTCGTCGGGGAACAGCTCCCCGCGATGGGTGGCCAGGAACCAGAACATGCTGCCCTCAGGCACCAGATGCCCCACCAGTGCCGCCGCGTCCAACAGCTTGCGGTCTGCCCTCGCAACACCCTGCACGACCAGCCTCCCAGCCCAGCCAGCACCTGCGCGGGAGACTATCGCGGATTGTTCAGTGGCCTCCTAGCAGCGCCCGCTGCCCGCCGGGCTGGTAGCGGGTGAGTAGCTCGACCGCCGGGTCGTCCACGCTGACAGTGGGCAGCAGGCTTGCCTGCAGGCGCTGGGACACCTCGGCCTGGGCGCGCGCCTCGACCAACTGCTGCTGGGTGCGCAGCCGCTCGGTCACGTTGCGCCAGGTGACCAGCACACCGTCGTCCAGCCTGGCCACGCGGATGTCGAGCACCCGCTGGATCGGCCGCTCGGTCACGGTGTCCTGGTAGCCGAAGGCGTCCCACGCGATGGGCTCGCCGGTCTCCACAACCTTGCGGCAGGCGTCGAACAAGCCGCTGGTCCCAGCCTCGCGGTGCACCTCGAGCAGCCGGCGGCCGACCACGCCCTCGGCACTGACCGGAGCTTGCTCGACATGGGCCGGGTTGACGTACTCGTACCGGAAGTCCACCACCTGCCCATCGGCGTCGCGCACCGTCGACAGCAGCACCAGAGGGTCAAGAAGGTGCTCGACCGCGGTCTGAAACCGGGCCGCGGAGGCGGCCAGCTCCTCCTGCTGGCGTCGCTGGTCGGTGACGTCCTGGGTGACCTTGGCGAACCCCCACAGCGTGCCGCTGGCATCACGCAGGGCGGTGATAGTCACATGGGCGTAGAAGCGGCTGCCATCCTTGCGCACCCGCCAGCCGTAGCCCGCGAACCGGCCCTGCTCGCGTGCCCGGCCAAGGGCCGCGGCAGGCATCCCGGCAGCGACGTCTTGCGGCTGGTAGAAGCGGGTGAACGACCCACCCAGGATCTCCTGGGCTCGATATCCCTTGATCCGCTCGGCGCCGGCGTTCCAGCTCACCACCCGACCCTCGGGATCCAGCAGGAAGATCGCATAGTCCTTGACCGCAGCGACCAGCGGCCCAAACTCCTCACCGGTCGCGTGCTGCTCGCTGGCTGCTGCCACTCATATCGCACCGACGCTTGCCCTGCCCGCGTCGGCAACCACCCGGGGCCGCCGACTACCCGGCCACCCGCGGGCTAGCGCACCGGACCGGACGGCAGCCACGAAGCGCAGCCGCGCCTCCGGGGAGCCGAGGCGGGCACTGCGGCACCGCTCGCCACCTACGCCATGCCCACCTAGACGCTCAGGGGATCGCTCAGGTTGCATACCACGCAGCCTTGACCGTCCATCCCCAGCTGTCAACGCGCCTACCAGGTCACCCTCGAGCTGGTCGAGTGCCAGAGCGCCATGAGTCCCTGCTTCCCGGAGCCGGTCTGCCTGGTTCGTGCCACCCGCGTGC
>DASYUT010000138.1 GCA_036000965.1 Actinomycetes bacterium | reverse complement strand
AGCGCCTGCCAGGCCCGCCCGGCGCGGCGGATCCACGGCCGCACCTGCCCGTAGTCGAACCGGGGGACCACCTCGACCCGCAGGTCGACCGCACCCTCGAGGCCGTCGACGACCCGGAGCAGCTGGCGGTAGGGACGCCTGGCGCCGCCGGGTCGCATGGTCAGGCAGTCGGTGAGCCGCACCCGGCCGCCCGGCACGGTCGTCTCGGTCTGCAGCACCAGCGTGCCGTCCAGGTAGCGGCGGCTGCCGCGTGCCGCCGGGTCGGTCGCGGTGACCGCGCACCAGCCGCCGCGTTCGCGGTCCAGCAGGCGGCCGAAGTAGCTGCCGTCGTCCAGCCGCGGCAGGCAGAGCCAGTCCACCGAGCCGGCCGACGACACGAGCGCGCCGCTGTGGCAGTCGCCCAGGAAGGCGTAGTCGCCGATCGCCCGATACCGCCCGGGCGCGCCGGGCACCAGGCTCGGCACAGTCCCGCTGGACGTCTCTGGCCTGCTCATCGCAGCACCGCTAGCAGTGACAGCACGGCCATGGCCACCGCGATCCCCGAGCCCATCCCGGCCGCTTCAGTGGCCTCCGTACACCGTGTAGCCACGATTCCGCAGGCGCCTGGCGAGTTCCTGCTCCATTGCGACGGCTCCGTCGCGCGTGGCCATCGGATTGAAGCGCCGATACAGCCCTGGGCGAAGGTGCTTCCCATGCTTCCGCACATACCGAGAGGATCGGTAGCCATCCTTGTGCTGACGAAGGCGCTCCTTCGGCGGCACCACGCTCTGGCCGACGTAGACGGAGGGATACCCAGGGTTGCGGCGGGGACCGACGGCGTCGTCCATCTCGACCACGTAGACGTAGTAGCGGCGCCGGGCTGATCCTGAGGACCGCAGGTTCACTGGTTGCCTCCAGCTTCAGCTCTCCAGCAGCCGCTGGGAGGCGGTCGGATCGTGCGCCGGAAGGATGACAAGGTCAGCCATCCTCTCCTTCAGCGCGAGCACCTTCCTGGTGGTCTCGACCAGCTGCCTGCGGGCACCCACGCCGGGGACCCGCCCCCGCAGGAGCAGCTCGGCCCCATACGTGAGGTCGCCGACCAGCAGCAGCGGGGACCGCTCGCGTCGCCGAATCAGCAGGGACATCGACCCGGCCGTGTGACCCGGAGTCGGCACCAGGACGAGAGAACCGTCTTCCATGACATCCAACGACTCGGTGAAGGGTGCCAGACCTGCGTTGCCGGTCGGCTCGAAGCCGGTCTGGTGCCACCGCAGTCCCGGGATCGTGATGTGCTTGCGGAGGAAACCCCGAAGCTCTGGGCTGAACCCCGAGAGCTGCTCCCACTCCGCCGCCGCGACCAACAGGTCTGCACCCCCCAGCTCGGAGAGCCCGCCGATGTGATCCTCGTGCAGGTGGGACAGGATCGCTGTGTCCACCTCGGCCGGTGCGTAGCCGAGCGTGGCGAGCTGCGCGGTGAGGGTGTCCTCCTCCTGGATGTGGAACCGGGCCAACCGGTCATAGAGGTAGCCCGTGAACCCGCCGGGGAAGTACGACTCGTCGGTGACCGAGGCGCGGTCCTGGCCGGTGTCGAACAGGATGAGCCCCTTGGCATGCTCGATGAGGTAGGCGTTGATCGGCCGGGGTGGCGTCCAGCGCCGCGACGTCAGCAGCCACCAGTACAGCGGCTTGCTCGTGCCGTAGGGCTGCTCCGGGTGGATCTCCACGGTCCCCGTGCTCACCACCGACACCGCCCGGACGGGATCCGCGGTCCCGCGCGCCGCACGTGAGACGGCAGCCGCGCTTGCCATGTGTGCCTCCTTGGATCCTGCTTCGCCCGAACGATGGGGCCTGACTCAGGGGCGGGCCTTCCCGAGGTACATCAACTCCCACAGCGCGTCGTCGGTGTGGCTCTCCACCAGCTGCTCGCCCTTGTAGTGCTCGACGCGCAGCTCTCCGGCGAACCGCAGGTAGGCGCCGTCGAACCCGGCGAGCC
>DASYUT010000137.1 GCA_036000965.1 Actinomycetes bacterium | reverse complement strand
GACACCGGTTCCGATGGGACCGACGCGCTGCGCCCACGGCATAGGATGGTCGCATGACGCCAGATGACCGCTGGCTGGCTGCGGTGTGGCCGTTTGTTCGCGGCCAGCTGCCGCCGGCGCCGGCGAGGGTGCTGGAGGTCGGCTGTGGGTCGCTGGGCGGCTTTGTCCCGGCGCTGCTGGATGGCGGCTACCAAGCGGTCGGGGTCGACCCGGAAGCCCCGGAGGGGTCGGACTACCAGCGGGTCGAGGTGGAGCGCTACGACCCGCCATGGCCGGTGGACTGCGTCGTCGCCTCGACGTCGCTGCATCACGTGGCCCACCTCGATGACGTCCTGGACCGGCTGCAGGCCCTGCTGGTGCCCGATGGGGTGCTGGTGGTGGTGGAGTGGGCCTGGGAGCGGTTCGACGAGGCCACGGCCCGGTGGTGCTTTGCCCGGCTGGCGCCGCCGCCAGCGGTTGAGCCGGGCTGGCTGCACAAGCACCAGGAGCGGTGGGCGGCCTCCGGGCAACCCTGGGATGACTACTGTCGGACCTGGGTCGAACAGGAAGGGCTGCACCCCGGCGAGGAGATCCTGCGGGGCTTGGATGCGCGGTTCACCCGCCAGCTCTATACCGAGGGGCCATACTTCTTCGCCGACCTTGCCGACACCAACGAGGCAGAAGAGCAGGCCGCCATCGACGCCGGGCAGATCCAGGCAGGCGGCATCCGGTACGCCGCCAAGCTGGCCTGACCCGGCCCGCTGCCTGCTGGACTCGGGCGAGACCAGGGCCTTGGAGCCGCTGGCCGGTTGGAGTCCGGCCAGCGGCTGGTAGATCGGCCTGAGTCTCGGGTGGTGGACAACGGCGGTCGGGGTCAGGCCTCGTTGGTTGCTGCCTTGGCGAACAGGTCCAGGAGGCTGGTCCAGCCGCCGCCACCGGTGATGCCGTCGCGGAGCGCCTGGCCGCCGTCGAGCCGGTCAAGGAGCCGATGTTCCAGCTCGACGGTGGTCTGCTCGGGTCCGTCGGCGCTGAACCGCACCTCGATCTCGCTGGCGTGCTCGGGATCAGGGTCGTACTGCCATTGGCCGTTGATCTGCCAGGTGACGACCAGGCGGTGTGGTGGCTCCCAGGCTAGTACCTGGCCCCAGTCGCACTCGCTGCCGTCCACGCCTTGTTCGTACCAGCGTCCGCCGGCCCGCGGTTCCAGGATGGCCGCCGCCATGTCGGCCTGGCCGATGTGGTACTCAGCCGGCCACCAGCTGCCGAATGAGTCGGTGAAGATGCGGAACGCCCGGTCGACGGGCACGTCGACGGTGATCGTTCCGGTGAGCGGTGGGATCGTGGCTGCGCTGCTCATCGGTCCTCCTGTTCGGGATCGACGGGGGCCGCTTGGGCGGCCTTGCCAAATCCGGTGAGTGCCTCCTCCCAGATGCGGTCCAGGTAGGCGCGCAGGGCGGTCACGCCATCGGGGTTGAGCCGGTAGATGCGGCGGGTGCCCTCGGCTTTGCTGACGACGAGACCGCCGTCTTTGAGCACGCGAAGGTGCTGGGACACGGCTGATCGGGTGATCGGGAGCTGCTGGGCCAACTCCCCGACCGTACAGGGGCGTCGAGCGAGCAGCTCGAAGATCGCGCGCCGGGTCGGGTCGCCGAGCAGTCCCAGACCTGCAACTCCGTTAGTGTCCACTAACGTAAGTTACGACTAACCGAGGATCGGCGCAAGGCTCGCGGCCATCCGGGTGGCAGATCGCTACTCGACCAGGTGGTGGCCCTCTGGCTAGGGCCCGGGTGGGCGGTGGGCGACCCCGAGCACGTGTGGCGCGGCTGGCGACGGCAGCCGGCTGTCGGGGAACCGGAACCGCTGGGTGCTGATGAGTTGGAAGCCGGCAGTAGTGATGGCGGTCAGGGTGTCGCGGCTGGTGTGGCAGCCGCCAACAGGGTGGGCCAAATGACGTCGGCGAGCCGCTGGACCCGGGCCAGGCCGGGGTGGCTGCTCGAATGTGCTCGAAGAAGCGAAGTTCGCCACCAGGGCGTAGCACCCGACGGAGCTCAGTCAGCGCGCGGGCTTGGTCAGGGACCGAGCACAGGACCAGCGAGGCTACCGCGGCGTCCATGCTGGCATCGGGACTAGGCAGGGCATCGGCGGTGCCGTCGACCACGCGGATGGGGATGGCAACGTGTTGGGCGGCGGTCTCGGCCAGGGCGCGTAGGTACGGTTCGGGCTCCACGGCGAGCATCTCAGTCTCCGCTGGCGCGTAGTGGGCGAAGTTGAGGCCGTTGCCGGCACCGACCTCCGGAACCTGGCCGGCCAGGCCGGAGAGGAGGGCGCGGCGGTGCTCGACGGCGCCCTGGGCGTCCATGGCCGGGCTGATCCGGGCGATGACGCGGGCGAAGATCGGGTGTCGCTTGGCGGTGGATGGCGCTGGGTCCGGGCTGGCCATGCCTTCTCCTTCGTTCAGATTGCCGAGCTGCCGCCGCGGGACTATCCTGCCATTATTCAAGCTATCAAGTGATCACTTGAATAGGTTCGTTGGGAGGGCCGGATGGGCGACCGCAAGGCCAAGACGGCGTTGTTCGATGAGTTCGGCCGCATCGGCAAGGCCCTGGCCAGCGGGCGGCGGATCGAGCTGCTGGACGTGCTGGCCAACGGCGAGCGCACCGTGGAGGCCCTCGCCCTCGAGGTCAGCCTGTCGGTGGCCAACACCAGCCAACACTTGCAGGTCCTGCGCCATGCCGGCCTGGTCGCCACCCGCCGGGAGGGTACGTCGATCCATTACCGGCTGGCTGGGCCGGAGGTGTTCGAGCTGTGGCGCACGCTCCGAACCCTGGCCGGGGTGCGGCTGGCTGAGCTGGAGCGGCTGGCCGCCGCCTACCTGGGCGCCCGCGATGAGCTGGAGCCGGTGACCCACCAGGAGCTGGCCCGCCGCCTCGAGGACGGTGACAGCCCGGTGGTGCTGGACGTGCGCCCGGCGACCGAGCACGCCGCCGGGCATCTGCCCGGGGCTGTGTCGATCCCGGTTACCGAGCTGCGCCGACGGCTGGCCGAGCTGCCCCGGGACCGGGAGATCGTCGCCTACTGCCGCGGTCCGTTCTGCGCCTTCGCCCACGAGGCCGTGGCCGTGCTGCGCGAGGAGGGCTTCTCGGCCCGGCGGTTGGAAGACGGGCTACCCGAATGGCAGGCCGCCGGCCTGGCCGTTACCCGCACCTGACCACGGATCGCGCCGAGGAGCCGTCCATGCCCACCATCCACCCGGTCGTCGACGAAGGCCTGGGCAACAGCGCGTATGTGGTCGAGTTGGGCGACGGACGGGCGCTGGTGGTCGACCCGGCCCGCGACCCGACCCCCTATCTGGAGCTGGCCCGGTGGCGGCGGCTGCGGATCGCCTATGGCCTGGAGACCCACCTACATGCCGACTTCCTGACCGGCAGCCGGGACCTGGCCGCCGCCGACGGCGCCCAGGTCCTCGCGCCCCGCACGAGCCGGCTCGGCTTCAGCCACCGGGGCTTGGAGGACGACGAGGAGGTCGACCTGGGTGGACTCACCTTGCGGGCGCTGGCTACCCCCGGCCACGCGCCCGAGCACGTCAGCTACCTGCTGCGGGACGGCGAGCGGCCGCAGGCGCTGTTCAGCGGCGGGGCGCTGCTGGTCGGCACCGTGGCCCGCACCGATCTGGCCGGCCCGGAGCTGACCGAGCCGCTGGCCCGGGCCGCCTACCGGTCGCTGCACCAGCGGCTCCTTCCGCTGCCGGACGAGCTCGGCGTGTACCCGACCCATGGGGCCGGGTCGTTCTGCTCGGCCCCGGTCGGGGGCGAGCGGACGACGAGCATCGGCGCCGAACGCCGCCACAACCGGCTCCTCGCCGCGCCCGACGAGGACACCTTCGTGGCCGAGCTCCTGGCCAGCTTCGGCAGCTACCCGCCTTATTTCCTGCGCCTGCGGGACCGCAACCGGGCCGGCCCCGAGCTGCTCGGCCGCGACTGGCGGGTCCTGCCCCTGCTCTCGACCGACCAGGTGCGCGAGCACCTGGCTGGTGGTGGGGTGCTGATCGACGCCCGCCCAGTCACCGCGTTCGCGACCGGCCACATCCCCGGGGCGTTGTCGATCGCGCTGCGGCCGCAGTTCGCCAGCTGGCTGGGCTGGCTCGTCGACGACACTCAACCGCTGGTCGTTGTCCTGGACGACGACCAGGACCGCGGCGAGCTGGCCCGCCAGTGCCGCACCATCGGCTACGACCACCTCACGGGCGAGCTGGCCGGCGGCATGGCCGCCTGGCAAGCGGCCGGCCTCCCCCAAGCGCAGCTTCCCCTGGTCCAGGCCGAGCACCTCGACGACCACTCCGGCGTGGTGCTGGACGTCCGCCAGGCCAGCGAGGTCGCCGACGGCCACCTCCCCGGGGCGGTCGCGGTCGAGCTGGGCGCGTTGGCTGGCGACCAGCTGCCAGCGGCGCTGCCCAGCGGGCCAGTCACCGTGATGTGTGGCCACGGCGAGCGGGCCATGACCGCCGCCAGCCTCCTCGCCCGCGCCGGCCACACGGACCTGCGCGTCGCCCTCGGCGGCCCTCAAGACTGGCAGCGGGCCACCGGCCAGGCCCTGGCCCGCTCGTGAACCAGCCGGCGCCGGCCCGCCCGAGTGGGCTGCGGCTGGGCTTGCGGGCCAACCTGGCCCAGTTCTCCCTCCTGGTCGGCGTCAACGCCCTGGTCGGCGGCATGGTTGGCCAAGAACGAAGCCTGCTCTCACTGCTCGCCACCGAGGTCTTCGGGTTGGCGGCGGCCTCGGCCGCTCTCACCTGTATCGTCGCCTTCGGGCTGACCAAGGCGGCGACCAATTTCCTGGCCGGCACCCTCGCCGACCGCTACGGCCGCAAACCCGTCCTGGTCGTCGGCTGGCTGGTCGGCCTGCCGGTGCCCGTGCTGCTCATCTGGGCGCCCACCTGGACCTGGATCGTCGCGGCCAACGTCCTGCTCGGCATCAACCAGGGTCTGTGCTGGTCCACCACCGTGATCATGAAGATCGACCTGGCCGGCCCACAGCGCCGCGGGCTGGCCATGGGCCTCAACGAAGCCGCCGGCTACCTCGCGGTCGCCCTCACCGCCTACCTCACCGGGCTGATCGCGGCCAGGGCCGGGCTACGGCCCGAACCGTTCTACCTCGGCCTGGCCTACGCCGGCCTCGGCCTTGGCCTGTCGACGCTGCTGGTCCGCGAGACCCGCGGGCACGCCCAGCTCGATGCCCAGCTGACTGACGCCGGGCGCGCAACCGACGCCGACCCAGGCCCCGACAACGGGCAGGGTGCGGCCGGCGGGGAGCGGCTGTCGACCCGCGAGGTCGTGGTCCGCACCAGCTGGCGCGAGCCGGCCCTGTCGGCCTGCAGCCAGGCCGGGCTGGTCAACAACCTCAACGACGGGCTCGCCTGGGGGCTGCTGCCGCTGCTATTTGTTCGCGGCGGCCTCCCCGTCAGCCAGATCGGCCTGCTCGCCGCGCTCTATCCGGCCGTCTGGGGCCTCGGCCAACTCCTCACCGGTCCCCTGTCGGACCGGCTGGGCCGCAAGCCCCTCATCACCGCAGGGATGCTGGTGCAGGCCGTCGCGCTCGCCGGCACCGCAGTGGCCGGCAGCTTCCTGCCCTGGGCAGCCTGCGCGATCCTGTTCGGGGTCGGCACGGCCATGGTCTACCCGACCCTGCTCGCCGCCATCAGCGACGTCGCCCACCCCAGCTGGCGCGCCACCGCCGTCGGGGTCTATCGGCTGTGGCGTGATACCGGCTTCGCCGTCGGTGCCCTGCTCGCCGGCGTGGTCGCCGACCTCGCCGGCCTGGAGGCCGCCGTCTGGGTCATTGCCGCCCTCACCGCCGCCTCCGGCCTGGTCGTGGCTGTGCGCATGTACGAGACCCACCGGCCGATAACCCAGACATGAGCGTCCACCAGGAAGGGGCACCGCTGCGGTTCGCGACCTTCCTGGCCCCCAACATGCTGCCCGTGTACCGGTTCCTGGCCGACCGGATCGCCGACCGGCTCGGCCGTCCGGTCGTCCTGGTGGCCGGCACCTCCTTCGACCAGTTCGAACACGGCCAGGCCGACCTTGGCGTGATCTGCGGGCTGCCGTACGTCTGGCTGGCCGACCGCCGCCCGGCCCCGGTTGAGCCGCTGGCCGCCCCGGTCCTGGCCGGGGACCGCTACGGCGGCCGTCCCATCTACTACTCCGATGTGATCGTCCACCGCGACGGCCCTATTACCTGCCTCGAGGGCCTGCGGGGCTGCTCCTGGGCCTACAACGAGCCCGCCTCCCACTCCGGCTACACCGTCACCCTGTACAGCCTGGTCCGGATGGGCGCCCGGCCTGGCTTCTTCACCCGCGTGGTCGAGGCTGGCTTCCATCAGCGGGCCATCCGGCTGGTGGACGCCGGCGCCGTCGACGCGGCCGCGATCGACTCCCAGGTCCTGGCCATCGAGCTCCGCGACCATCCGCAGCTGGCCGACCGCCTCCGCGTGGTCGACACCTTCGGACCCTCGACCATCGAGCTGGTCGTGGCCGCCAGCCGCCTCCCCGATCAGCTGAAGGACGAGGTGCGGGAGCTGCTGGTCGAGCTGGGCGACGACCCGTCGGCGCGACCGGCGCTCGATCACGGCTTCATTCAGGGCTTCACCGCAGTCGACGACAGCGCCTACGACGACATCCGCGCCAGCCTGGCCACCATCCAGGCCGCCGGGTGGACCAGCCTCACCCAGACGGCCGCAGGCTCCTAAGGTCCTGCGCGACTGCGCGAAACCGGTCGGGCGGCGGGTCGCGGGTGGTCATCGGTGCAGAACTCACGCGGTGCGGGCGTAGGCGACAGCCTTCTCCAGGCTCATAGTGCGTCCTTGCGCCCAGGCACGCTCGACCTGTGTGTCGGTGAGGAATCGCCGGGCGGCGTCTCGCGGGTGCTCGGTCTCCCACCGGAAGGCCTCCACAGTGAGTGCGCCGCCGAGGGGCTGCCGAAGACCGTCGGCGGCTCCGGCCAGGACAACCCCTGCCTCGGGGCGTCCGAGGGCGACCGCCGCCTGCCCCAGCCGGTCAAGATCCATGGCCGCGCCAGCCAGATCACCCAACTCCGAGGCGATGTGGAGACACTCCCGCAGTTCGCCCTCGGCCTGCTCGTAGCGACCCTGCAGCAGGGAGGTGAGTGCCAGGGTCCGTAAGGTCTGGCTCTCGTACCACCGCACCCCCAAGGCGCGGGTCCCGGCAAGGCACTGCTCACCATAGAAGCGGGAGCCGTCGAGATCCCCGGCGAACAGCCGCATCACCTGCGAGGTCGCCAGGCCGAGGCCGATCGCGAGCGGGTCCGGATGCTCGGCGACGAGGGCCTGGAACTGCTCTTCGATAGGTGCCGCCGTCTGCAGGTCACCCCGATGGCAGGCCAGGGTGAAGGCCAACCCGAACAGGGCCTCCAGCTCCAGCCACCAGTCGCCCAGCTCCTTGGCCAGGTCGCGGGCCTGGTGGTAGGCGGTCTCGGCCGCGTCGAGGTCGAACTGCCAGTAGCAGATGCCGCCAAGGCCGAGCAGGGCCTTGGCGCGCGACGCGCTGGTAGGTCCCTTAATGGCCAGCAGGTCCTCGAGCCAGTGGCGACCCTCGGTGAGGTGGCCCCGCAGCTGCCAGAAGCGCCACATCCCGCCGGCCATCCTCAGCGCCAGCTCGGTATCACCGGTCTGCCTGGCCCAGCCAAGGGCCGCCTGCAGGTTGGCGTAGTCCGCCTCAAGCTGTGCGAGCCAGCTCGCCTGCTCTGCTCCGGTGAGCTCGGGTTCGGCCCGCTCCACCAGACCCGCGTAACAGCGCGCATGGCGACCACCGACCTCGTAGTCCTCACCCGCTGCCCGTAGCTGATCCAGGGCGTACTCGCGGATGGTCTCCAGCATCGAGAACCGTGCCACATCGGACGCTGTTGGCCGGCCGAGCAGACTGGCCTCCACGAGAGCGGCGATGCCGGCGGCGACGTCGGTGACCGGCGGACCGGAGGCGACCGCCTCGGCGGCCTCCAGGGTCATGCCGCCCTGGAAGACCCCCAGGCGCCGCAACAGCGCCCGGTTGCCGGGGTCGAGGAGATGGTCGCTCCAGGCAATGGCGTCGCGCAGGGTCTGCTGCCGGGCCGCCTGGTCCACCGGACCCCCAGTGAGCAGGGGCACGGCGGGCATGAGCCGACGGCGCAGCTCCGGGAGGGGGAACTGTCGTAGCCGTGCGGCGGCCAGCTCGATCGCCAGTGGCAGCCCGTCCAGCCGCGCCACCACTTCGGCGACCACCGGCGCGTTGTCCACGCCCAGGACGAAGCCGGGATCGACCGCCACGGCCCGGTCCGCGAACAGGGCCACCGCGTCGTTGCCGGAGAGGTCGGCGGCCAGCTCACCGGAGGTGGGCAGCGGCAACGGACCAATCGGATACTCCTGCTCGCCGGACAACCGCAGCGCTGCCCGGCTGGTCGCGAGCACGGTCAACCCCGGGGCAGCATCCAGCAGCTGTCCCACCACCAGCGCCGCGGGCAGCACATGCTCAAAGTTGTCCAGCAACAACAGCAGCCGTCGTGACTGTAGGTGGTCGACTAGGGCCCGGATGATCGATTGCTCGGGCCCCTCATGGATCCCTAGGGCAGCGGTGACCGTCGAGGGGACCAGCTCCGGATCGGCGGTCTCGGCCAGCGAGACAGACCATGCGCCGTGCGGGAACTGCTCCAGCAGGCCAGTGGCGACCTGAACAGCCAGGCGGGTCTTGCCCGACCCGGGCGGGCCGGTTATACAGACCAGCCGGCGGGTTTGAAGCAGCCCCTGGAGCTCGGCGAGTTCGGGTCGGCGGCCGACGAAGCTGTTGCGCTGGGCGGGGAGGTTGTGCTGTGGCCTTGCTGGCGCCGTTGGTTCGGGCACTTCCAGGGCAGCATCCTGCAGCAGGATCTGCTCCTGGCGGTGGTGCAGCCAGCGGCTGGGCTGGATGCCCAGCTCCTGGTCCAGAATCTGCCGGGCGCGGTGGAAGGCCTGCAGGGCATCGGCCTGCCGGCCTGACCGGTACAACGCCAGCATCAGCTGGCCCCACAGCCGCTCCCGGAACAGGTGCTGGGCCAGCAGCCCCTCCAGCTCGGAGACCAGCGCGGTATGCCGTCCCAGGGCCAAGTCGGCCTCGATCCGGTCCTCCAGCGCGGTCAGCCGTAACGCCTCCAAGCGGGCGCGTTCGGGTTCCAAGGCGGCCACCTCGCCGAGGTCGGCCAGCAGCGGTCCCCGGCACAGGCCCAGCGCCGCAGCAAGATGGTCGGCGGCCGCTTGCGGGTCGCCGCGGACCAGGGCGCGGCGGCCCTCTGTGGCCAGGTCCTGGAATCGCTGGGCGTCCAGCTCGCCAGCCGACACCTTCAGCCGATAGCCAGCCGGACGGGTCTGCAGCCGCCACCCGTCCGGGCCCAGCGCCCGGCGCAGCCGATGGACGTAGCCCTGCAGGGTGTGGCGGGCGGTGCCTGGGGGGTCGCCGTCCCAGAGGTCATCAATCAGACGGTTGCAGGAGACGACCTCGCCGGCCCGGACCAGCAGCAGCCCCAGCAGCGTCCGCTGGCGCGGGGTGCCAAGCAAAAGGGACCGGCCGCTGGCCACTACCTCAAGCGATCCCAGGACCCGGAACTCCACCGCCCCTCCCGACTCCGCTCGACCTTACCGCGCGACCCCAGCCTCCGCCTCGAGGATGCCCTTGAGCCTGGCGAGGTCAGCCCGGAAGTTGCGGCGCACAATCCTGGCCGTCAACGGCGCAGTTATCCTGCCCAAGACCCCGCCAGGAAGGCGCTCAGGCTCGTACACGACGGTCGCGCGGCAACCGCTGCCTGCCGGCTCGGCGATGCAGGCCGTGTGGATCGCCATCGGCCCTGCCACCGAGCGATGCGCGATCCGTCTGCCGGGCTCGTACTCGGTCACCTCGTCGAGGAACTCGCGCCGGCCCATGGCCTGCATCACCATCCGTCCGCGGCGACCCACCCCCATGGGTTCGGCCGGATCCAGCCACTCCGACTCGGCCACCGACGCCATCCACACCGGGTCATTGGTTCGCACGGACAAGAACCCGAACACCTCCTCGGCTGGACGGTCGATGACGATGCTCTCATCGACCCTCATGACCGCTTCCTCCTCGCTCGGGTCACAGCAGCCAGCCGCCACGTTGACGGCACCCGATCGCAACTCAATCGCAGCCGCCAGGTGCCAGCGCGTGCCGCGTCGACGGTTGAGGGCGGCGATGGTGCCGGCGATCCAGAGACCGATCCAGCGTGGACCGTCACGGGCGCATCCCGGAAGCAGGGGTCGATGTCGGCGCCGTGGTCGTGTGGCCGCGGCCCACCTGCAGGGCGATCGGTCTGCGATCAGGCTGCGATCGTCGGCGCTCACGATCCCGAAGGCAGCGCCTACAAGGGATGGGAGACGCCATGCGCAAGGACTCGTACCTGTTAGCCGATCACGCCTCCGAGCTGGAGCGGCTTCAGCTCCAGTCGCGGATGTGGGAACCAGCCGGCCGACGCCTGCTCGGCGAGATCGGCGAGGGCCAGGGAACCCGGGTCCTGGACGTCGGCTGCGGCGCGCTGGGCTGGCTGCGGCTGCTCAGCCACTGGGTCGGCCCCGACGGGCAGGTCGTGGGGACCGACATCGATCAGGCGATGCTGGCCGCCGCCCAACAGCTGGTGACCGACGAAGGCCTTGACAACGTGACGCTGGTCCACGACGACCTGTTCGTCAGCCAGCTGGAGCCCACCTGGTTCGACCTGGTGCACGCCCGCTTCCAGCTCGCCCCGCTCGGTCGCGGCCAGCAGCAGATGGCGACCTACCTGCGGCTGGTCCGCCCCGGCGGCACTATTGTCTTGGAAGAGGTCGACCCGGCGTCCTGGCACTTCATCCCACCTGCGCCCGCCTTCGAGCAGCTCAAACCCCTCGTCGGCGAGGCGTTCCGCAAGGCGGGCGGCGACCCCGACGCCGCCGCCACGCAGCTGGAACTGTTCCGCAGCGCCGGCATCGAGGTCAACGCCCGCGCCGAGGTCCAGGCACTGCCCCCAGGGCACCCCTATCTACGGCTGCCGCTTGAGTACCTCACCGCCCTGCACGGGCTGCTGCGGTCGATCATGGACGCCGAGGAGCTCCAGCGGCTCGAGAAGCAAGCCGAGCGAGAGCTCCAGGACCCCGGCCGCTGGGGGGTCACGTTCACCCTCTTCCAGTGCTGGGGCATGCGTGGAGCCTAGCAAGCGTCGATCCTGATGGGACTGCTCGCAACCAGATGCTGACGTGCATCGACCTAGGACCAGGCACGCTCGACGATCGCCAACCAACGGCCACAGCACCCGACTGTGATTCCTGCGGAATGTGCGTTCCGCCGCGAATTGCATTGGATGCGAATACGCGACGGCTTGCATACGAGCGGCGAGAGCCGTCGACGCTGCCGCCTCCGACCTGGGCATTCCCGCCGTACGGGATCCGGGGGGCGCGACATGGGAGACGCCACGCGATATCGGGTCGCCGTCTGAGCCTCCCCTTGTGACCTGCGGGTTTGACAACCCCCTCGCATCGGATGCGAACGTCTCGCATCCGATGCGACGACTTGGAGGTCACCTTCGGTGGAGGACCACAGGCTCGCCCCAGGCGCGGCCGGGCTGCACGTGGTCGCCGGGCTGGCGCTGCTGCGGCCCGAGGAGCAGGTGTTTGCCGCGATGCTGGACGGCTGGGGCAGCCAGCAGCTGGCCCGCAACCTCGCGCCTGGGACCGTGGAGGGCCGCCAGCGGGCGGTGCGGGCGTTCGCCACCCACGCCGCGGCGTACCCGTGGGGGTGGACGCCGCAGATGGTCGATGAGTGGTGCACCGACCTGCGCACCGTGCGCCGGTTGCGCCGGTCGACGCTGCGCGGCTACCAGG
>DASYUT010000136.1 GCA_036000965.1 Actinomycetes bacterium | reverse complement strand
TTGGCCTCCAGCGCGGCGATGTCGGCGGTTGCCTGGTCGATGCGGCCAAGCATCCGTTCCAGCAGGAACCCGTGATGGTCGCTGAAGCGGCCATAGAAGGCCTCCTCCAGCAGGCTGAGCTTGGCGCGCAGGCGGCGCCGGGCCAGCTGCGCCAGCACCTTGGGATCCCGTTCCCCGGCGAGCAGCGCGGCCAGCATGTCCCGACCGGAGACCCCGAAGATGTCGGAGGCGACCACGCTCAGCTTGATCTGGGCGTCCTCGGGCAGCTTCTCCACCCGGTTCTTCTCCGCGGTCCGGGTGGCGACCAGATCAGCACGGTAGCGGGTCAGGTCCCGCAGCATGCGGATCGCAGGGGGCGGCACGAAGCTTGGCCGCAGCATCTGCCGCTCGGCGACCTTGCACAGCCACACGGCATCGAGCTTGTCGGTCTTGGGCCGCCCTGGCAGGTGCTTGACGTCACGCGCGTTGACCAGCCAGCACTCGAACCCGTGGGCCTCCAGCAGGTAAAACGGGCTCCGCCAGTAGTCGCTGGTTGCCTCCATCACCACCCGGGTCACCCCCAGCGCACCCAGCCGGTCGGCCAGCACCAGCAGCGACCGTGTCATCGTCGGGTAGGTCCGCACCTCCTGCAGCCGCTTGCCCGACCCCTGCCCACTGGGCACCCGCACACAGCAGACCAGCTCCGCCTTGCCGATATCCAACGCCGCGACCCGCCCGATGATCTCCTCGGTGTCCTGCGTCTCCTCCAGCACCCGGCCTCCTCACCGTCATGGGCCACCACCAGCACGGCCGCCCGCGGGAGCCACAGGACAGGGCGGAAGCTAATCCGCGTGCTCGAGGCAACACTGAAGGGCCCACAGCGCGGCTCCCAGCGTCCGACTAGCCCACGGCCTCACCAGCGACCAAGGAGCAACGACGTCAGCGGGCGACCAGCCCGATTTTCACCCCGGAACGGGCCTCCCCGCAGGGAGATCGGAGACTAGCCCGAAGTTACGTGGCTCTGGGACGTGTGACTTGCCCTCTGAGCAGGGAGTTTGAGCCGATGAGGAGGGTCTCGTTCTGTCTACATGAGTCCGGTTTGCGTCACTTTCTGGGTGCATTCGGCAGCGCTGGGAGCCTCATCCCATCTCAAAAGGAAGTGCGAGAGCAACTTTTTCTGTCTACATCCAGGACTCATCTGAGCAGTGTTTCTGCTGGTAGATAGCCGTTTTCGGCCCTTAGGAGTCACGTAACTTCGGTCTAGCCGGTGCTCGAGCGGGACGGGTTGCCGTCAAGGTCGGTGACCAGCGGCTCGCCGTCGGGGCCGGTGAGCAGTCCGAGCTTGGCGGTGATGAGCGTGCGCAGTGACGGGGGCAGCGGCGCGTAGTTCAGGTCGGTGGCCGACGCCTGCCCCTCGCTGGTCATGTAGCGCAGCAGCCGAACCAGGGTCGTGCCCTTGGCGACGTCGAACTGCCGCTGGAACACGACCAGGAAGGTGTAGGTGATGATCGGGTAGGCGTCGTCGGCGGTGGTGGCGGCCGGGCTCACCTGGAAGTCGTTGACCGCGCTCAGCTCGGCGAGATCCTGGGCGGCCACGGCGGCGGCGGTCGAGCTCGGGGCGACGAACTTGCCGGCGGGGTTCTTGACGGCCGCGACCGCCAGCTGGCGGTCCAGGGCGTAGCTCAGCTCGACGTAGCCGACCGCCCCGGGGGTGGCGGCGACCAGGTCGGCCAGGTCGCCGTTGCCGTCGGCGCCCCTGCCGGTTGTCCAGTTCACCTTCTTGCCGTCGCCGACCCGGGACCGGAAGTCGAGGTGCTGGCTGGCCACGAAGGCGGTGAAGTTGGCCGTCGTGCCCGAGCTGTCGGAGCGGTGCACGATCGTGACGGGCAGGTCTGGCAGGGGGGCGCCCGGGTTGAGCGCCGCGAGCCGGCGGTCGTTCCAGCGGGCGATGCGGCCCAGGAACAGCTCGCCGATGAGCCGGCCGTCGAGCTTGAGGCTGGTCCTGCCGGGCAGGTTGAAGGCCACCGCGACCGCGCCGAGCACCGTCGGGATGTGCAGCACCGGTCCGCCGATCGCCTCGGCCTGAGCGAGCTCGATGTCGTTCAGCGGCACGTCGGTGGCGCCGAAGTCGATCCTGCGGGCAGTGAACTGGGTGATGCCCTCCCCGGAGCCGACCGCTTGATAGCTTACCCGGGCGCCGGTGCGCCGGCCGAAGTCGGCGAACCACTTCTTGTAGATGGGGGCCGGGAAGGTGGCGCCCGCGCCGGTCAGCGGTGTGGCCTGGGCCTGTGGGGCGTGGCTGGTTGGCGCCTCCCGGAAGGCCGAGCAGCCGGCCGCGACGAGCGCACCGGCGACCATCAGCAAGGCGGTGGCGCGGCGCCGCCGCAGCCGGGTGGTGGTGCTAGATCGCGTTGAGGCCATGCAGCACCCTCCGCAGTAGGTCGGGGTCGGGGCGGTCGAGGGGATCGGTGCGCCGGTGCACCACGACGAGGCCTTCGTCGGCCATGTCGCCCACCAGGATGCGGGCGACCGTCAGGGGCACGTCCAGCAGCGAGGCGATCTCGGCGATCGACACGACGCCGCGGCCTGCCCGGACGACCGCCTGCTGCTCAGGGGTCAGGGCCACGAGTGGCCGCGCGGCCTGGGCGGTGGTTGCGACCAGGGCTTCGATCTCGAGATGGGCGTGGGCGCCGGTGCGGGCTCGGCCGCCGATCATGGCGTACGGCCGCTCGTACTGCCGGGACCAGGTGCGCTGGCTCCCCCGGCCGCGCTCCTGCTCAGCGGTCATCGCGGGTCCATGCCGGGCGCGGCCGCGACGGGCGGGTCAGGGTTGGCGGAGCATCACGAGGTCGCGCCATGCTCGCCCCTGGAGGACCTGGCGGGGGCGGGGCCGTCCTGCTCGGCGGCCGTGGCCCGGGGAGCGTCGCCCTGGCCGGTCCGGAAGCGCGACAGCAGGCCGCGCACGCCCGCCGGCGGGCGTTCCGCGCCTGAAGCGGTGGCCTGCCATGTGGACGCCTCGGCGTCCGATCCGGTGCTGTCACCGTCGACCCGGTCCGGAGGGCCGACCCGGACGCGCGGTGGCTGGTCGCTGACAGCGTGGCCGGTGAGCAGCCCGGCCCGCCCGGTCACCGCGCGATGGGACCATGCATGCTCGGCCGTGCCCGGCTGCGAACCGTCGACCTGCGGGAGGAGGGTCTGCGGCACCAGCACCAGGGCGGTCACGCCGCCGTACCAGGAGTGGCGCAGCTGCACCTTGATCCCGTGTCGCTGCGCCAGCCGGCCGACCACGTACTGCCCGAGCCGCTGGGAGAGCGCGAAGTCGATGTCCGGGGGGTCTGCCAGACGCTGGTTGGCCTGGGTGAGCTCCTCCTCGCTGATGCCCAGGCCAGCGTCCTCGATCTGGATGACGTGGCCGCTGTGCGCCTGCTGGCCGCTGATCTGCACGCGGGTCCTGGGCGGCGAGAACGAGACGGCGTTCTCGATCAGCTCGGCGAGCAGGTGCGCCAGGTCGTTGGCGGCATGGCCGGCGACGAGCAGGTCCTCGGCGAGGACCAGCTCCACCCGGCTGTAGTCCTCAGATCTCGACCTCGGCGACAGCCGCACGCACGATCGTGACCAGCGGTACCGGCTCGTTCCAGCGGCGGATGGGATCCGCGCCGGCCAGGACGATCAGGTTCTCGGCGTTGCGCCGCATGCGGGTGGCCAGGTGGTCGAGCCGGAACAGGTCGGCGAGCTCGTCCGGGTCGGTCCGGGTCCGCTCCAGGTCGTCGATCAGCTCGAGCTGGCGGTCGACCAGGGCCTGGTTGCGCCGGCCGAGGCTGACGAACATCTCGGCGATCGAGCGGCGCAGGGCGGCCTGCTCGACCGGCCGGGCGGTCAACCGGCCGGGCCGGTCTCCTCGCCGCTGCGCGGCCCGGTCCGTCCGGCTTGCTCGTCCAGGAACCGCGCGACCAGGCCGCGCAGCACCACCGCCATGGTGAAGCTGTTGGCCTGGCACCACTGCTTGAGGCGCTCGTGCTGCTCGGTGGAGAGCCGCACCGGCACCGTCTGCCACGGCCCGCCCGGCTCGCCGGGGGCCCCTGGCACCAGCCCGAGCTGGACGCCGGTGAGCGGGCTGGTCCGCAGGAGCTCGGGCAGCCCTGGGATGCGGGCTGGCGGCGGGCCCTGGACGCCGGCCTCCAGCCGCTCGCTGAGCAGCTCGGCGAGCACGGCGTCCTGGTCGTCCTGGGGCAGGCGGCGCACCGCCGTGAACAGCAGCCCCGCCAGCCTCGACGACTCCTCCATGGCGCCTCCTCACTTGATGTCGCGCCACTTGATATCGCGCGATATCAGAAGCATGCGCCATGATGGTGACGATGTCCAGTCGAGGTCTGTACAGGTACACACAGCGACACCTGGGTCTCCCCAGGCACGCACCCGCTGTCCCGTCGAGGCTCTCCGCGCGCAAGCGGTAGGTGAGCCGTGGTCGAGGTCGACGACGTCGACGGCAGCCCCGGGACTCTCCGACGGCAGCCCCTGGCCCTCCTCGGAACGGGAGCATCCCTCAGCCGCCCGGCCGAGCCAGTCGGCAGCGGCACCCGGGGCTCAGCGTTCCTGTCGAAGCAGTCGTGCCGATCGTAAGGACTGAATCGGTCGATCGTCGACGGGGAAACGGGAAGTCGCTGCTTGTATGCTTTCACTCGATCAAGATTTTCAATCGAATATGCGCAGAACGTTGCTTCAATCGGTCTGACACATTCCTCTTGATTGGGTATACTGGCTGATCCAGTGAGGGATCGGCCCTCCGCAGTCGACATGGCGGGCTTTGCGACCTGGGCCCGGTCACTGGTCGCCTCTTGCAACACTCGGGGAGGTGAACGGTCATGCAGCTCCTCAGGAGCCGTCGTGCCAGGGTCGCGTACCTGCTCGCGACGTTCGCCGCGCTCGTAGCAACCCTCGGCGCTCCCTTCAAGTGGTGACAGTGGCGGCCTGACGCCGAACCTTCATCCCGGGTCGACAAAACCCGGGATGAAGTGATGTGCTGGAGCGGTGTTGTCGGTGCACCCCACAGCCCGAGGAAAATGATCCTGACCCGTCACGGTCGTTCATCCGCCCTCGATGCCTGGGTCATCACGGTCTCGGCGGCCGGGCTCACCGTCTTCGTCGTGCTCGCGATGCGGGGGAGCATCCAGGCCGCGAGCACGGCTCCCGCTGCGTTCTGGCTGCTCGCCGCCCTCGTCCTGGTGACCGAGCTGTTCCCGATCAAGCTCTTCAGGAACGGCGAGGACGGAAGCGTGACCGTCTCGAGTACCTTCGGGTTCGCGATCTTCCTCGGCTGGGGCGTGGCCGCCAGCATGCTGGTGTTTGGGATCGCCTGCGCAGTCTCCGACCTGGGACAGCGCAAGCCGTTGAAGAAGGTGCTGTTCAACGTCGCACAGTACAGTCTGTCGCTCGCCGCCACCGACATCGTCTACGGTGTGCTCGGTGGCGGGCGTCCATTCTCCGCTGACGAGCTGCCGGCCTTCCTGGTTGCCATCACCGTGTTCTTCGTCGCCAACGACCTGCTCGTCTTCATCACCATCGCCCTCGCCTGCGGAACTAGCCTCATCGCGGGCCTTCGGGAGGATCTCGCCTTCAAGATCTGGGCGTCGGGCATGCCGCTCGCCATGGCACCGGTGGCGCTGGTCGTGGCCAACTTTTCGAGCGTCCTGATCCCGCTCCTGCTCCTGCCCATGGTTGCGGTCTATCTTGCGACGAGGGGAGCGGTCCATGCGGCCGCGCGCAAGGCTGAGGCCGATGCCGCAGCCTCGGCCGCCACCGAGGTGGCCGCCGAGCAGGCCCGCCTGGTCGAGGTCGAGCACGCCCTGGTCCGCCAGCTCAAGGAGAACGACCGGCTCAAGAGCGACCTGCTCGCCACCGTCTCGCACGAGCTACGCACCCCGCTCACCGGGATCCTCGGGTCCCTGGTCACCCTGAGCGCCCGCGACGGTGTGCTCACCCCCGAGCAGCGCATCGAGCTCGTCGCCATGGCCAGGCGGGAAGGGGAGCGGCTGAAGGAGCTGATCGAGCAGCTCCTGCTCGCCTCCAGTCTCCAGGACGTCCCCAGCGAGCCGGCCATCCACCCGCTGATCGACGCCGCCGAGGTGATCCGCCACGCCGGGCGGACCGGGCAGCTCGACCACCCCGGGCACCACGTCGTCGCCACCGTGGCCGGTCCGCTGCCTGTGCTCGCCGCCCCGGAGGCGGTCGCCAGGGTGATCGGCAACCTGCTCGACAACGCGGCCAAGTACTCCCCGGCCGACGCCGTCATCCGGCTCGACGCCGGCCGGGAGGACGCTGAGGTGGTGGTCGCGGTCACCGATGCCGGCCCGGGCGTGCCCGCGGCAGAGCGCGACCGCATCTTCGACCGCTTCACCCAGGTGGACTCCGGCTCCACCAGGCAGGCTGGCGGGGTCGGGCTCGGGCTCTTCGTCGCCAGGCAGCTCGCACGGGCCCAGGGAGGCGAGCTGTCGGTGGGCGAGCCGGCCGCCGGCAGCGGCGGTGGAGCCCGGTTCGAGCTGCGCCTGCCGCTCGCCACCGGGTTGCGTATCGCGATGCCGGCCTGGTCGGGCGCGGACGCGCCCGACGCGGGGCCGGTGGCCAACGGTGTCGAAGACGGCCGGGCGTCGACCTCGTCCCCAGTGTGACGTCGACCTCCTCTCCGGTCGGTCGGGCGTC
>DASYUT010000135.1 GCA_036000965.1 Actinomycetes bacterium | reverse complement strand
ATTATGCGGCGGCATAGCAGGTATCCGGATGCTGGAAGAACCGGGCGACCACCTCCGGCTGCCGCTGCCGACGACGCACATACGCGCGCAACTCGCCGGTCAACTCCGCGACCGTCCGGGCACGCCGCCTGCCCGCCGCGTTCGCCTTCACGTCATGGTTGAGCAGCTCCACCGGATTCAGCTCGGGGCTGTAGCCCGGCAGGAAGTGCAGCTCGATCCGCTCCGCGTGTCGCGCCACCCACGCGCTGACCAGCTTGGCGCGGTGCACCGGATGCCCGTCGACGATCAGGTGCACCTTCTGGCCGGCAAGGTCGCGGACAAGCCGCCGCAGGAAGTCGATGAATACCGGCCCCGTGAACGACCCTGTAAACAGCCGGAACCGCAGCAGCCCGCCGGCCGAGATGGCGCTGATCATGTTCACCCGGAACCGCTTGCCGGTCCGCTTGACCACCGGCGTGTGGCCCACCAGCGCCCACGACCGGCCCGCGGCCGTGTCCGAGCGCACCCCCAGCTCGTCCAGCCACAACACCACCCCGCCCTCCCGCTTGGCTTGCGCGCGGATGGCGGGGTACTCCTCCTCAAGCCAGCGGGCCACCGCTGCCGGGTTCTGCTCCAACGCCTGCCGTTGCGGCTTCTGCGGGCTGAACCCCCACCCGCGCAGGTATCGGCCCACCGTCGTGCGCGCCAGCCGCACGGCAGCACGCCGGGCGATCAGCTCGGCGACCGCCTCCCGGGTCCACAGGAATCCCGCCAGCCCGAGCTGGTCTGGGGTCGTCTCCCGGACCAGCGCGATCACCGCTTCCTGTTGGCCTGGGGAGAGGGCCGCCTGCTCCCCTGGACGCCGGCCCCGGCGCCGTTCCGAAAGGGCGTCCCAGCCGCCCCGCCGGTAGCGGTTGATCCAGCGGCCTACCGCGTTGGGGTGCACCCCGAACACCCGCGCGGCCTTGACGTGGGTCATGCCGTCCAGGACCGCTTGGACGGCTCGGTTGCGCAGCGCTGCCTGGGCTGCGCCTGGGAGGGATCGAGCGTCTTCGTTCAACATACGGCAAGCTTACGAGCATCCCACCCTATTTGCATACCGAGGTGATAACCCACACGTCAATGCGACCGAACCGCTCGACCACCCGGCGGGCCATCTCGGCCACGGCCGCCTCGTCGGTCACGTCGGTGGGCACGGCCAGCGCCTGGCCGCCGACCGCCTCGCAGTCCTGTGCCAGCTCCTGGAGGGCGCCAGCGCGTCGGCCGGCCAGCACCACGCGCGCGCCTTGTCTAACGAACGCAAGCCCGGTCGCCCGGCCGATCCCGCTGGAGGCGCCGGTGACCACCACCACGCTACCGGTCAGGTTCCTGCCCATACCAATCACCCGTCTTCTGGTCACGACCTCTGCCGGCTTGCCGCCGGGGGATCAGGCAAACCGACTGTTCAACCGCGGCCTCGGGGACTCCGACCGTAGCGACGAGACACTCGCGTGCTGAAGCGTTGACTCTCTGGATGCTGAGGCGTTGCTCTGCGGTCCTCCGGCCACAGGATGGCTCAGCCCGCCGGGCAATCCCCGGATTGGTGCGGCGCTTCGGGCTACCCTCGGAATGAGCACAGCCCGAATCGCCTGAGGCAACTGGGCCTGGTCAGGCCGCTGCGGCGACCAGACCTCCCGGTAGCTGCCATGGCGTGTTGAGCTGGTCTCGG
This sequence comes from Actinomycetes bacterium, assembly GCA_036000965.1. Classification (NCBI taxonomy): domain Bacteria; kingdom Bacillati; phylum Actinomycetota; class Actinomycetes; species Actinomycetes bacterium. Next base: position 4,432 of record DASYUT010000135.1, on the reverse strand, counting down.
ACTGTCTCGGCTGTGGAGTGACGGACCACCCACAGCATGCACGGGGAATAACGCAGTCGGCCGTGGCAGTTGGACAGGGTCTCGGTGCTCCAAGCCGTCCACCATGAGGAGACATCATCGCGTCCCGCCTGTCTGTGCCCCCTACCAACCGTCTTGCCCGTCATCGGACCGGAGCGGGCGAGCCACTGGTCTTGCTGCACGGCGTAGGAGAGTCCGCTGTCGGCTGGCAACCGATCCACCAGGCACTGAGCAACGACTATGACGTCATCGCGTTCGACCTTCCCGGCTTCGGACGCTCGGCCGCGCTTCCCCCGGGGGTTGCGCCGACGGCGGCGGCCCTGGCGGATGCCGTTGAACGGGAGCTGGACCGGCTTGGCGTTGCCCAGTTCCACGTCGCTGGGTACTCCCTCGGTGCCCGGGTCGCCCTCGAGCTGGCCACGCGGGGCCGCACCCTTTCGGTCATCGCGATCGCTCCCGACGGGCTGGGCACGCCGCTGGAGCGAGTCCATCAGGCGGCGGCACTGCTGACTGGACGAGCGCTGGCCACGCTCCTTGCCCCCATCGCCACCCCAGTGGCTGCCACAGGAGCCGGACGGTCGCTGTTCTTTGCCATGGAGCGGAGCCGACCGTGGCAGTTGCCCGCCGAGGATGCCCGTCAGCTGCTGCTGGACTTCGCCGAGGCGCCGGGATATCTGGACACCGTCCAGGCGGCCATGTTCGATGTCCCGACGCGGCTGGAGCGCATCACCTGCCCGGTCCTTCTGGTGCAGGGGACCGCCGACCCGTTGGTCAGCATGCAGAGCCCTCGCTTCCTCGCCTTCGTACGCCACGCCCAGCTGCGATGGCTACCCGGCCTGAGCCACGTCCCGATCTCCGATGATCCACAGCTTGTCGCAGCGCTGATCTTGCGGTTCCTCAAGACAGCGACCGACAAGCAGGGAACCTGGCCGAAGGCTGCCAGCACCGCGACGATCCCGGGTCAGCTAGCCTACTTCCCCCGGATAAACGGCGATCCTGGAAGCGGTGGAGCATGGAGGTGACTGCCCGGCTCGCCGGTCGGCCCCGGTCGGCCTCCGCCTTGGTCTGGGTGGGGGCTCGGCCCGGGTGAGGTCAGCTGGAGCTTCGGCGGGCCGGCAACCGGGCCACCGTGTCCAGGTCGTAGGCCAGCACCGCCCAGCTCTCCCAGATCCTGGCGCCCTGGGTGCCTTTGAGCCTTGACCGACCGGCCCCGTACTCCCGCTTCAGGTGGGAGATTCGCCCCTCGCAGCCGACCCGGAACCGGGCCCGGCGCCGCCGGGTCCGCCGCGACCCGGTGTTGTCGGCGTCGCCGGCGATGAACACCTCGGGGCTGCCCGCCCCGGCCAGGGCCTGCTCGGTGCGGGCCCGGAGGAACCCGGCGTCCACCGCCGCCTCCCGCACCGTGATCCCCACCGCGTCCAGCTCGGCGGCGGTGGCGGGCAGCAGGGTGTTCTCGTGGGTCGAGCCAGCCTCCAGCTTGGGGGGCAGCAGCAGCCCCCTGGCCCCCCGCCGGGTGTTGGCGGTGACCTCGGTGAGCTGGACCACGTAGCCGAACTCGTTGGGCTTGGACAGCTTGCCGCGGCGCACCGGGCGGGCGTCGGGGTCAAACAGCGACACCAGCCGGTCGGTGATCTTCTGGCCGGCAAAGCGCATCCTGGTCTGCTCGGCCACCCGTTCGGCCAGGCCGACCGCCTGCTCCAGGGCGGCGATGGCCCGGGCGCGGGCGGCCCGGGAGATCCCCGGGGCCCTGGACCGGGACCGGCGGGCCTGGGCCAGGACCCGCTTGGCCTCCCGCAGTGAGGCCCGGACCTGGGCTGCGGCCTCCTCGGTCAGCCGACGCACCGCGGCCTTGGCCTCCCCGGTCCGCCGCCGCAGCGTCCGCCCCAGGGCCCGCAGCCGCTTGCCGACGGCCCGGCTGCGGTCCCGGACCCGTCGGGTGACGGTCGGCACGGCCGCCCGGACCCGGCGGGCGGAGCGGGCAAGGACCCGCACCGCGTCGGCGGCCAGGCCGGCGTCGGTGGGGTAGCGGATGTCGGCCTCGGCCACGGTGGAATCGGAACGCAGCGCCCGAGGGCGGAACCGCCGCTCCCGCAGCGCCTGGCCGATGACCTCCCGGATGCACCCATCCACCACCTCGTGCCCCAACCGGCGGGTCAGCTTGCGCACGGTGGACTCATCAGGGACGGGGCTGGTCAGGGGGATCAGGCAGAACCGCCGCAGGTGCAGCGAGTCCGACACCTCCTTGACCAGCGTCTCATACCCCCAGCCGGTGCGGTGCTTGACCACCATCAGCCGCAGGTAGGTGGCCATGGGGATGGTGGGCCGGCCCCGGTGCACAGGATCGGCGGCCAGCTGGGCCGCCTCCGCCTGGAACCGGGCCCGGAACGGGGCCAGCATGGCCGGGTCGGACAAGACGGCATCCAGGCGGGCCAGGTCGGCCGGCAAGGCCCGGGCGCCGTCCGGCAGGAGATGGTCCCACAGGGTGTCGCCGTTGTTGGCGTGCAAGGTCAGCATCGGCCCTCCAGGTGGTGCGGGCATCTAGCAGTATGATAACTGCTAGAGTACGTTCGAGGAAGGTGGGCTGATGCGGGTGGCCGAGCAACAACGACTGGCCGCGCTGGAGGCGGAGCTGGCCCGGCTCAAGGGCGAGATCGCCTCGGTCGGGTTCGTCTCCCCGGGCAGCGTGGTCCGCCGGTTCATGCCCTGCGGCAAGCCGGGGTGCCGCTGCCAGGGCGACCCGCCGCAGCTGCACGGCCCGTACTGGCAGTGGAGCCACAAGGTTGGCGGCAAGACCGTCACCCGACGCCTGACCCCCGACCAGGCCCGGCTGTACCAGCAATGGATCGCCAACCGCCGCCGGCTCAGCGAGCTCCTCGCCCAGATGGAACAGGTGTCGGGCCAAGCCGCCAAGATCCTCCTACGCGACGCGGCTGCCCCATCCATCCGTTCCAAGACGGACAAGACGACGAGCCAGGCTCGCTGACCGCCACCCGATTATTTCCGGGGGAAGTAGCCTAGCCGAGCACGACGCTGGCTCACGGCAGTCCACAGCACGGTGAGATCGTCAGCCCGGTCACTGTCGATGGAGCGTTGGCCGGCTGCCGGCCACCTCGTTCCTGACACCTTCGCGCCGGTGAAAGCTCGGGACGAGAGGTAGCCGGCCTGGGCGCGTTGCTCGGTTACGGCCGCGTTGGCTTGCCCGGTAGGCGGCGTCGCGGAGCAGGTTCAGCCAGCCGGACGGGCAGTGCCTCCGGTTTGTTCGGCCGTCAGCGGCCGCGCCGGGCGTCAGGGTGGCCAGCGGCTGGGAGCGGCCGAGGGATCGGGCGGTTCGGAGCTCGAACTCGGGCCCTAGAGGCGCCTTCTGCCAGGTGCGTACCGGCCGGCGACCAGGGCCACGCCGGCCGCGGCCAGGGCCACCTGGATGATGAGCTTGATCCAGTCGATCCCGCGAGTTTCGCCAACGCCGAGCGCGCTGGCGATGAGCGACCCGATGAGGGCGGCGACGATGCCGATCGCGATCGTGAGCCAGATGGGGATGTCCTGTCGGCCGGGGAGCACCAGCCGGCCCAGCGCCCCGATGATGAGTCCGACGACGATGGCACTGATGATGAGTCCGAGCACGTTGTCTCCTTCTGATGGGGTCAGACCGCGGCTGTGTTCCCCCATGGCAGCACTGTCCACACCTGCGGTCGGAGCGCCGGGATCGCGGCGCAGGATGAGAACACATAACTGGACGCGATGAGAGCACATAACTCGGCCTCTACGGTCGAGCGCGACCTGGGAAAAACGGCCGTGCGCACAGCGGTTCCCTCCATTTTGCTGATTAGGATGAGGCCGGAGGTTCAAGTTCCTCCCAGGCCCACAACCGGCCCTGACCAGCGGAAACGCCAGTCAGCGCCTCCGGAGTCCGCTGGGCGGGACGGGTGCCGGATCAAGAACTTACCTGGTTACCGTTGCTCGTCATGAGCCAGACGGTCACGAGCCCCCGTTGTCCCACGCGCCAGAACGAGTAGCTGTGAGCCTTCCCAGGTCTTGCGTCGTTGCACCTACCGCTCTGTTCTTGTGGCTCGGCCAAGGCTTGTCGTACCGCTCGCGGGCGTGCTCAACAGCCTCCTTCGCCATGCCCTCCAGGCCTGTGGTAGCGAGACGCCGCGTCGTGGATCTCATGAACCGCTGGTCATCCTTGGCCCGATGGGATCGCGTCGTTGGGCCAATACCGCTCGGCGCACATGGTCCAGGGGCTCATCAGCCGGCCACAGCAGAAGCTACCGAGGGAGCCAAGGAGAGCTGTTGGGCGTGGTGCTGGGCAGCCTCGGGCGAGGGATGCAGGCAGACGGGGTTTGGGCCCACCTACCCGCCACGACGGGCCCGATCGCGGCGGTCCCTGCCCGAGGCTGCCCTGACGGGGTAGCCA
>DASYUT010000134.1 GCA_036000965.1 Actinomycetes bacterium | reverse complement strand
GGTCTGGCCGCGCGGGTCCGCGACGAGGCGGGGCAGGCTGCACGGCAGTCACCGTCCAAGGAGGACAACCGTGCAGCCTGTGCAGCTCAGTCTGATCCTCGACCCGGTCCCGGCGCCACCGGCGGCCCTCCTCGAGCAGCTTCCCGCCCCGGCCGTCGGGGCGGCGATGGGGCTGCTGGCCGACCTGATCGCCAAGGCGACCAGCCCGCCGGTGGCGGGGCGTAGCGCAGGGGAGGCCGGCGATGAATGAGTCCGGCAAGGTGACCGAGTCCCACCGGTCTCGCGCGGCGGTGATTTACGTGCGGCAATCAACCCTGGCCCAGGTAGAGCGGAACACCGAGTCGACCGCCCGGCAGTACGACCTGGTCGCCCGCGCGGTCGCGCTGGGCTGGCCGCGTGCCGCGGTCCGGGTCGTCGACGCCGACCTGGGGGTCTCCGGGTCGGTGACCGGGCAGCGGGACGGGTTCGAGGGCCTGGTCGCCGAGGTCGCCTTAGGCCAGGTCGGGATCATCCTGGCGTTGGAGGCCTCCCGGCTGGCCCGCGACAACGCGGCCTGGTACCGGCTGCTGGACCTGGCCGGGGTGTGCGACACCCTGGTCGCCGACGCCGATGGCATCTACCACCCGGCCCTGCTCAACGACCGGCTCGTGCTGGGCATGAAAGGGATCATGAGCGAGGTTGAGCTCCACGTGCTGCGGGCCCGCCTGGAAGGCGGGATCAAGAACAAGGCCGCCCGCGGCGAACTGCGCCGCGGCCTGCCGGTCGGGCTGGTCTGGGGCGAGGCCGACGCAGAGATCCGCCTGCACCCCGACCAGGCCGTCACCGGAGTGATCGCCGCGGTGTTCGAGCAGTTCGCCGCCCGCGGGTCGGTGCGCGGCGTGTGGTTGTGGCTGCGCGAGCAGAACCTGCGCTGGCCGCTGCAGCGACGCGCGGCCGCCGCGGTCCGCGCCGGGCAGCTACCCGAGATCACCTGGGTCGAGCCCACCTACCACGCGGTCCACACCACGTTGACGCACCCGGCCTACGCCGGCGCCTACATCTACGGCCGCACCCGCGAGGAGCGCTACCTGGGCGCCGACGGTTCGCTGCGCAAACGGGAGCGCAGGCTGCCCCGCGACCAGTGGGAGGTCCTTATCACCGACCATCATCCCGGCCTGATCGACTGGGACACCTACCTGGCCAACCAGGAACGCATCGGCGCCAACATCCGACCCCAACCCCACCAGCCCGGCACCGGGGCGGTCCGGGAAGGCCGCGCGCTGCTGCAAGGCCTGGCCACCTGCGGCCAGTGCGGCCGCAAACTCGCCGTCGCCTACCGGGGCCCAGCCAAATCCGTGCCCAACTACTACTGCCAGGGTCCCGGCGAGCTGGTCGACGGCCGCGGGACGCGGCACATGAACGTCGGCGGACTGGCCATCGACGCCGCGGTCGCCGAGGCGTTCCTGGCCGCGCTGCAGCCCACCGCGCTGCAAGCCTGCCTGGCCGCCGCGCAGCAGATCGAGGACGGCCGCGACGCCGCCCTCGAGCAATGGCGCCGCCAGGTCGAACAAGCGCGCTACGCCGCGACCAAGGCAGAACGGCGCTACCGCGCGGTCGACCCGGACAACCGGCTGGTCGCCCGCGGCCTGGAAACCGAATGGAACACCGCGCTCGCCGCCCTCGCCGACGCCGAGGCCGAACTGGCCCGCCGCGAGCAGGCCAAACCGAAGACGTTGACAGCCGCCGAACGCGCCGAGGTCCTCGCCCTCGGCGCGGACCTCGGCCGGGTCTGGTCCGCGGCGACGACCACCGACAAAGACCGCAAGCAGCTGCTGCGCGCCCTGCTCGAGGAAGTCAACACCACCGTCCGCCGCGACGACCCCGAACCCCACGCCGACCTGGTGCTGCGGTGGAAAGGCGGCGCGATCAGCGACCTGGCCGTGCCGCTGCGCCGCCCGCAGCCGAAGATCCGCACCGACGAGGACACCGTCGAACTGCTACGCCGCCTGGCCGTCCACTACCCCGACGCCACCATCGCCGGGATCCTCAACCGGCAGGGCCGGCGCACCGCACGAGGATTGTCATACACCGCCTCTAGAGTTCAATCGCTGCGGCACCACTGGGGGATCCCCCGCTACCAGCCCGCCGACGAGCCTCAGGAAGGAGAGCTGCTCACCGTGGCCGAAGCCGCCGAACAACTGCGCATCGCGCCGTCCACGCTACACCGCTGGCTGGGCGACGGGTTCATCGCCGGCGAGCAGCCCACCCCCGGCGCGCCCTGGCGGATCCGGCTCACCGACGAACTACGCGGCATGCTCGTCGACGACACACCGGAACGCTGGGTCGCCATCCAATACGCCACCCGCGCGCTCGGCGTCTCCCGCCAGACGGTGTTGCAACGTGTAAAGCGCGGCGAGCTGCGCGCCGTCATCACCCGCACCGGACGCAGAAAAGGCCTGCGTATCGAGCTGCCAACCCCCCAAGACGGGCTCTTCTGAGCCCAACAATCAGCAAAGGAGCAGTGTGACCATGCATC